>CALGOL010000647.1 GCA_937960755.1 uncultured Azospirillum sp. | reverse complement strand
CCACGGGCGGCGTTGAAGCGCTGATCACACTGCTTTCGGCGTTTCCCGAGAATTGCCCGCCGACTGTGGTGACACAGCACATGCCCGCGACCTTCACCAAAAGTTTCGCCGCGCGGCTTGATCGGCTGTGTGCGGCGCACGTCACGGAGGCCGAAGACGGCGACGTGCTGGCGCCAGGGCGCATCTTCATCGCGCCGGGCGGCGCGCGGCATTTGGAAATTGCCGGCGCAACGCCGCGCTGCGTGCTGCGCGAAGCGGATCTCATCAACGGGCATCGCCCCTCGGTGGATGCGCTGTTTCACTCGGTTGCGGCGCTGTGCGGCGGCGGCGGCGCGGTCTTCGCCGCGGCGGCTTTCGCTTTGGGCGTTGCGGACAAGGACTTGCTGCGGCGGCTGCGCAAGCGTTGACGTCGTCAAGCCGTCGCCGCGGCGAAATCAAAGGCTCTGGAAATTCCGGCGCGCCGTCCTCACTATAGCGGCGTTCACGCCCGCTTCAGCGGCGGGCGAACGTCACGAGATACGGGCGGAAAGATGATTAACGAACTGAACCAACGTTCGCGCGACATCTTCCGGGTCATCGTCGACTCTTACGTCGAGTCGGGCGAACCCGTCGGCTCGCGCACCATCGCACGCAAACTGGGGCGGGCCTTGTCCCCCGCCACCATCCGCAACGTCATGGCCGATCTGGAAGACTCGGGCCTGCTCTACGCCCCGCACGCCTCGGCCGGCCGCATCCCCACCGAAGCCGGCCTGCGGCTGTTCGTCAACGGCCTGTTGGAGATCGGCGCGGTGTCGGAAGACGAGCGCGGCGCCATCGAAGCCAAATGCGCCGCCTCCGGCCGCTCGCTGCAAGACGTGCTGGGGGAGGCCACCGCCATGCTGTCCGGCCTGTCCAGTTGCGCCGGGCTGGTGCTGGCCCCCAAAACCGACCGGCCGCTGAAGCACATCGAGTTCGTCAACCTCGGCCCCGGCCGCGCCTTGGTGGTGCTGGTGAACGAAGACGGGCTGGTGGAGAACCGCGTGATCGACGTGCCGCTGGGCCTGCCCGGCTCCACCTTGCAGATCGCCTCCAACTATCTCAACGCCCGCATGGGCGGCCGCACGCTGGAGGAAGCGCGGGCGACGGTGACCAGCGAAATCGAAAGCCAGCGCGGCGAGTTGGACGAGCTGTCCCGCCGGGTGGTGGAGGCCGGACTGGCGACGTGGTCGGGGGCCAGCGCCGACGCCGGCCAATTGATCGTGCGCGGCCAAGCCCGGCTGTTGCAGGACGTCACCGCGCTGTCCGACCTGGAGCGGGTGCGCTCGCTGTTTGAAGCGCTGGAGACCAAAGAAGCCATGCTGCGGTTGCTGGACGCCACCGGAGCCGGCGACGGCGTGCAAATCTTCATCGGCGCGGAAAACGTGCTGTTCAACCACTCCGGTTGCTCGATGGTGATCGCGCCGTTTCAGAACAGCCGCGAGCAGGTCATCGGCGCCATCGGCGTCATCGGCCCGACCCGCATCAATTACGCCCGCATCATCCCGCTGGTGGATTACACCGCGAAGGTGGTGGGGCGGCTGGTGGGGTGAAACGATTCCAGCCCAAACGTCAGGGCCGGCGCATGTTGCCAACCTGCAACCGATTACAAAAAGATAACCAAACATCCTTTCCATTCCAAAGCCAACAAGGTTGTATGGTTGCGCCGTAATCATTTTGCGCCCAATAATGCGTCGCCCACGTCCCAGGAACCGGCGATTGACGCCGCCGCGGCGGCGTAGGGCGGCGTTGGGACTGGTCATGCCTCCTTTCGATATCGAGCGACCGCGGGACAAGCACGCGGCCGCCGATCAAAATCCTTGCGGCGCCTGCACGATCCGCAGTTTGACGGTTTGCTCCGCGTTGGAGCATGACGAGTTGCGCCGTTTAGCCGATATTTTACAGACCAATCGCTACGACGCCGGCTGCACCCTGTTCAACGAAGGCGACTCCGCCGATTCGCTGTACAACGTCACCGCCGGGACGGTGAAACTCTACAAGCTGCTGCCGGACGGCCGGCGGCAGATCACCGGCTTTTTGATGACCGGCGACTTTTTGGGGCTGTCGGTCAACGACTGCTACGCCTACACGGCGGAAACCGTCACCGCGGCGACCCTGTGCCGCTTTCCCCGCCGCAAGGTCGACGTGCTGCTGGAGGAGTTCCCCCGCATGCAGCGCCGGCTGTTTTCGATGGCCGCCAACGAGCTGGCGGCGGCGCAAGATCAGATGCTGCTGTTGGGCCGCAAGACCGCCAAAGAGAAAATCTGTTCCTTCCTCTTGATGTTATCACAGCGCGCGGTGCGCCGCGGCCATAAAGAAAATCCGGTCTATGTGCCGATGAGCCGGGCGGACATCGCCGATTATCTTGGCCTGACCACTGAAACCGTCAGCCGCACCTTCACCCAACTGAAGACCAAAGGGGTGATTTCCTTGCAAGAAGGCAACAAGGTGCAGATCGGCGACATTGACGCGCTCTACGATCAGGCGGAAGGCTGCTGACATCGCCGCTTGGCCCCCGCCAGGGCGATTGACATATTTTGCGAATGATTTCAAAAATGACTAAGCAGAATTTTTGAAAGCGTCCGCGCCTATGACGAGCATCAACGAAGACGACGCGCTGGTGTTCGCGGACGAAGAAGCCGACGCCGGCGGCCCATGGGAAAACACCGCCCCGCCGTGGACCGTGCTGATCGTCGACGACGATAAGGAAGTTCACGCGATCACCCGCGTCGTGCTGGGCGATGTGGTGTTTGAGCAGCGGCCGATCCGTTTTCTGTCCGCCTATTCCGCCGGCGAAGCCCAGGTCGTGCTCGCCCAAGAAAACGATATCGCCGCCATCCTGTTGGACGTGGTGATGGAGACCGACGACGCCGGTTTAAAGCTGGTGCATTACATCCGCCAGGAACTCGGCAATCATCAGGTGCGCATCATCCTGCGCACCGGCCAGCCCGGCCAAGCCCCGGAACGGGAAGTCATCGTCAACTACGACATCAACGATTATAAGGCGAAAAGCGAGCTGACCTCGCAAAAGCTGTTCACCGCGACGGTGGCGGCCTTGCGCTCCTATCAACACATCGCCACCATCGAACAAAGCCGGCGCGGGCTGGAGAAGATCGTCGACGGCGCTTCGGCGCTGTTCGAACAGCGCTCGCTGCAAAGCTTCATCCAAGGCGTGCTGATGCAGATGGGCTCGCTGCTGAAAAGCGCGCAAGGCTCGTTCCTCTGCACCATCGCCGGGCCGTCGCCCGGACCCGATCCGCACGACGAACTGAAGGTGCTGGCGGGCAGCGGCGCCTTTGAAGACGCCGCCGGCAAGCCGGTGGGCGACGTGGTCGGCCGCGACATCCTCGACGATATCGCCGCAGCTTTGGACGAGCGGCGGGCCGTGCATCGCCATCGCCATTGCGTCGTCGCCTTCCGGTCGCGCGAGCACGCCGCCAGCGTGATCTACGTCGAGGGGACCGAGCCCTTGTCGGTGGTGGACCGCCAATTGATCGAAATCTTCTGCGGCAAGGTCGCGGTCGGTTTCGACAACGTGCTGCTCTATGAACGGCTGGGCCTGACCCAGCGCGCCACCGTCCACGCGCTGGGCATGCTGGCGGAGTACAAAGACGAAGTGACCGGCGACCATGTCCGGCGCATCGGCCGTTGGTCGCGGCTGATCGCGCAAGAGCTGCGCCGCCGCGGCGTCGCCCCCGACCTGCTCGACGGCGAATTTATTGAGCGCATCGAACTCGCCAGCATGCTGCACGACGTCGGCAAGGTGGCGATACCCGACGCCATCTTGAAAAAACCGGGGGCGCTGACCGACGAGGAGCTGGTCGTCATGCGCTCGCATGCCGACATCGGCGGCCGGCTGCTGCTGGAGGCGGCGGACCTCGCCGGCGGCCACAGCTATTTGTCGATGGGGGCCGACATCGCCCTGTCCCACCATGAAAAATTTGACGGCACGGGCTACCCGCGCCGTTTAGGGGGCGGCGACATACCGCTGGCCGGCCGCATCGTCGCCGTCGCCGACGTCTACGACGCGCTGCTGCACGCCAGACCCTACAAGCCGGCGTGGGAGCAATCGGAGGTGCTGGCGCTGCTGAAACGCGAGTCGGGCCGCCATTTCGACCCGCTGGTGGTCGAAGCGCTGATTTCGGTGCTGGGGCGGGAAAACGCCGGCTAAACCGCGCCCCTCCTTCTAGCCCGTCGTCGCCTGATCGATGTAAGCGAGCAGCGGCGCCCAATCCTCGCGATGCTCGGCGGCGCGCTTGGCGGTCAGATCGAACAGCGACAGGCCAGCGGCCGCCGCATCCGCGTAAATCTGGCTGTCGCGCAGCCGCGCCGCCACCGAATGGCCGACGCCGGACAGAAAAGCGTCCAGCCGCTCGGCCGATTTGGTGCGGGCGCGCAGCCGGTTGCCGACCACCGCCACCTGTTTCTTGTTCTTGGCGATCGGCTTCAACTCTTCCAGCTTGTCGAGGAAACGCCGGGTCGCCTGCTCGTCGAACACGCCGGGCAGAACCGGCAGCACCACCAGATCCGCCATCTTGACCAGTTCTTCAATCTGCTTGGTCTTCAGCGCCGCCGGCGCGTCGATCACCAGCCGCGGCAGCGCCTTGGGCGGAGCGTGAAAATCCTTGCCCCAGTCCAGCCCGATAATCGGCGTCGCCGTCGTCGGCCGGCGCTCCAGCCAGCCAAGCGATGAACGTTGCCGGTCGACGTCGGCGATAGCCACCGCAAAACCCTGCTTGGCGTAAGCCGCGGCGAGGTGGGTGGCGACGGTGGTCTTGCCGCAGCCCCCCTTAATGTTGGCGACCAGCACGGTTATCATGCGCAGGCTTCCTGTTCCGGGGCCGCGGGTTTGGCCCAGAACGGCTTGACGTCGACAAAACTTTCCCAGGCGGCGACAAGCTGCGGTTCGGATTCCGCCAGCCCACGGGCGTGCCATCCCACCACCAGCCCGGCGGCCCTGGCCTCCGCCGCCGGGGCGACGGTCCCGTCATTATGCAGGCTTTGGATCAGCCGGCTGGCGGTGGCGACGTCGTTGAGATGCCCCAGCGCGTCTTGCAGCGACGCCAATTGCGCGACGAAGCGGCGGGTGGTTTTTTCATCATAAAGCCCGCGGAAGAAGTCGGCGGCGTAGCGCAGCTTCTTCAAGGCGATACGCAGTTCATGACGCTGAACCGCCGCCAGCTTGGCGAAACCCCGCCCGGTGCGCCGCGCCCGGCGCATGCGCTTGTCCAGCAGCGAATCGGCCAATTCGCCGATGGGCGCGAACAGCTTGACCGAAGCTTCGCTGACCGGCTGGGCGCGCCAGCCGCGCGCCTCCACCCAACCCGCCAACGCCACCTGGAACAGGCCGTAACGTTCCGACTGAATCGTCGCGGCGACGCCCTGGTAAGCGGCGCGGCGCTTGGCTTCCGCCGCCGCCTCCAGCGCCGTCAGATCATCGGCCAAGGCGGCGCCTTGCCCCAAGCCGGCGCGCACCGGGGCGACAAGCTCGCTCAAGAACACGTCCCAATCCCGCGCCGGACCCAAACTGCCGGCCAGCCAGCGCAATTCCCCGGTCAGCCAAGCATAGCGGTCGGTCGGAATGAAGCGGCGGAACAGCGACGCCGCCGAGCGCAGCCGGCGCAGCGCGACGCGCATCTGGTGCACGCCTTCCGGCTCCACCCCAGCCAGCGCGCAGGCGTCGTTGGCGGCGAAATGGTTCAACCCGTTGCGGAAGATGCCGCACAGCGCCGCTTCCACCGTCATCGACGGGGTCAGCTCCAGCTTGTCGGCCTTGCTCCAGCCGTCGTCGGCCAGCCCGGCGGCCAGCGCGAAGCCGCGCGCCGCTTTGGTGCGGGTTTCCAGCCGCACCGGGGCGAGCTTGGCGATTTCCAGCGCCAAGGCGAATAAGGCGGCGGGCTCGCCCTCCTTCAACTCCAGCTCCAATTCCGACAAAGCGGTTACGGCGCCCTCGCCGGCGCGCAATTCGCCGGTGTCGAAGGCGACTTCGATGCGCTGGCCCTCGCCGCCCACCATGCGGATGGCGCGCTTGACGACGCTTTCAAACATCGGCTGCAACTGATCGGCGCTGACCGGCCCCAGCAGCGCCAGCGCTTCCGCCTCGACGATCACCGACAGGTCGGGATGCGGCCCGGCGACCGGCCATTCCCATTCCGACCGGGTGAGGCCGCCCGGCTCCAGCGCCGCCGACTTCAAGGTCTGAACGAACTTGTCGCCCTTATCGCCGATCTTGCGCACCCGCAAGGTGGCGAGCCGGCTTTGCAGCGCGCGTTCGGCCGTGTCGTAATAGACGCTGAACAGGTTCTTGGCGACAGCGCGCCCGGCGCCGCGCGCGGCGAACAGCGGAGCTTGACGCAGCTTGGCGAGCGTTTCCGGCGTCGCCTTCAGCTTTAACTCGGTTTCGGTTGCGCCGCCGTCGCTGGCCATTTGGGGGGTGCTCCCTTATCGCTGTTTCGACTTGGTCAGTTGGTCATACGCCAGCAAGTCCGCCAAGAGCGCCGGCATGTCCTTCAGCGCGATCATGTTGGGGCCGTCCGACGGCGCCTTGTCCGGGTCGGGATGGGTTTCAATGAACAGCCCGGCGACGCCCACCGCCACGGCGGCGCGAGCCAGCACCGGCACGAATTCCCGCTGCCCGCCGGAACTGGTCCCCTGGCCGCCCGGCTGCTGCACCGAATGGGTGGCGTCGAAAATCACCGGACAGCCGGTTTCCGCCATGATCGGCAGGCCGCGGAAGTCGGTCACCAGCGTGTTGTAGCCGAAGCTGGTCCCGCGGTCGCACAACATGACGTTGTCGTTGCCCGATTCGGTCAGCTTGGCGGCGACGTTCTTCATGTCCCACGGCGCCAAAAACTGGCCTTTCTTGACGTTGACCGCGCGGCCGGTCTGCGCCGCGGCGATCAGCAAATCGGTCTGCCGGCACAAGAAAGCCGGGATTTGCAGCACGTCCACGACGGGCGCGACGGCGGCGCAATGGGCGGATTCATGCACGTCGGTCAGCACCGGGCAGCCGAACTTTTCCTTCACTTCAGCGAACACCGGCAACGCGCCCTCCAGCCCGATGCCGCGCGGCCCGCGGATCGAGGTGCGGTTGGCCTTGTCGAAGGAGGATTTGTAGATCAGCCCGATCCCCAGCTTGCCGCAGATCTCACGCAGCGCCGCGGCGCATTCCAGCGCGTGGTCGCGGCTTTCCATCTGGCACGGGCCGGCGATGAGGACGAACGGCAGGTTGTTGGCGATTTTGAGAGCGCCGACCGAGACGGTCTTCGGCGTGATGGACATGAAAGAGGAGCCTTCACCGAGGTGTGTTCAACGCAAAAGAATGTAAGACGGCGGAGCCCCGCCGTCACCCCCTGGCCTCACTTCGGCTGCGGCTTATTGAGGTTTTCCGGGATCATTAGCGGCTGAAAACTAAAAACGTCGGGATTGTCGGGATCGGCCAGCACCCGCACGCCATGGGTGCGGTTCGCGCCCATCACTTGCAGGCGGGTGACGTTCTCCAGCGGCGTCTTGCCGTCGCCGTAGGTGAACGGCTGGTCGATGCGCAAAACATGGGTGTCGCCGTTGACCACCAGCACCGGCTTGCCGAAGGCTTCCGCCGCCGACGAAATCGCCTTCACGGTGTCGACGAAGCCGTTACCGTCCTTGGACAGCACAGGCGAAAGCTCGTTCAGATAAAACATGTCGGCCTGCATGGCGATCACCATGGCGGCGGCCCCGGCCTTGGCGGCTTCGGCGAAGCTGTCCTTGATCCAGGCGACGTTGGCGGCGTTGCGGGCGAAATATTCGTCCGCCATCGCTTTCTTGCTCAACAAATTGTTGTTGGAGCCGACGACATGCACGGTGGCGAAGGCGATTCCGCCGAAAGTCCAGCGGGCGTTTTCGATGAACGGGCGATGCTCCGCCGCGATGTCGCCCTGGCGGGTCAGCTCGACGGGCGCGCGGCCCAGGCTGCTGGGGCCTTTAAAAAACATCTCCCGCACTTTCGCCAGCCGTTCGATGGGATCGAACTTGCCCGCCTTTTCGCGGTGACAATCCGTCCATTCATTGTCGCCGGGGGTGTAGACCAGCGCGCCCTCAAAGGTCTGCAACTGGTCGAGGATGCGCTGATAATCGGCGTCGCCGCACGGCGTGGAGCCGCTTTTGGTGTCGCCGACATGGATGGTGAAGGCGGGCTTCAGCCCGTTGACCTTGGCGATCAGCCGATCAAAGCGCGGAATATCGCCCGGCAAAGTATAGGGCATGTCCCCCAGCGCGACGAATTCAAAGGCGCGTTCGCCGCCCCAATTCGCGGCGGCGGCGGGCGTCGCCATAATGGGCGCGGCGGTGAGACAAAATGCGAAGGCGGCGGCGAAACGCGGCGAAGACATGGAAAAATCTCTCCAAAGAACGGGCGCCAATCAGCGGGCGTTGGCGAAACTAGCTTGTGAAGATGACTAAGGCGTGACCAACATATTGAAAATTACTTTTTTATGGGGCGAACTGCTCTTTCAAAATACGCTCCTCCAGATTGTGTTCCGGGTCGAACAGTAAGGTCAGGGCGATTTCGTGGGTTTCTTGGATCTCCACCCGCATGACCTCGCGCACTTCCGTAAAGTCCGCCACCGCGCTGACCGGCCGCTTAGCGGTCTCCAGCACATCGAAAACAATACTGGCGCCGTGGGGCAACAGCGCGCCGCGCCAGCGCCGCGGCCGAAAGGCGCTGATCGGCGTCAGCGCCAGAATGTCGGAACCCAGCGGCACGATCGGCCCATGCGCCGACAGGTTATAGGCGGTGCTGCCGGCCGGCGTCGCCACCAACGCGCCGTCGCAGATCAGTTCGGGCAAACGCACGACGCCGTCCACCGTAATGCGCAGCTTGGCGGCCTGCCGGGTTTCGCGCAGCAATGAGACTTCGTTAAAGCCCAGCGCCTCGACGGTTTCGCCGTTCATCCGCTCCGCCTTCATGCGCAACGGGTGCAGCTCCACCCGCTGGGCGGCGGCGATGCGCTCCTCCAATTCGTCTTCGCGGTGAGCGTTGAGCAGAAAGCCGATGGAGCCGCGGTTCATGCCGAACACCGGCAAAGGCCGCTCCAGCTTCAGCGTCTTATGCATGGTTTCCAGCAAAAAGCCGTCGCCCCCCAGCGCGACCAACACGTCGGCGTCGGCGGGCGGGGCGTTGCCGTAGCGGTGCGCCAGCCGACGGCGCGCAGCCCGGGCTTCTTCGGTGTCGGCGCACAGGAAACACAGGCGCGGTTGTGCGTTGGGGCCAGCGGCGGAAAACACGGACATGGCGCGGATTGAGCCTCTCAGGCGAGCCCCAGGGCGAAGGATGCGGTTGATAAGCAGAGCATATCAGCGTTCCGCCCGCAACTGGTCATGCCGGTTGGCCAGGGCAATCGGGTGAGACGCGTCACCCCTCTCCCCCCTGGGGAGAGGGAAGAGCCGCAGGCTCAGGGTGAGGGGGCG
>CALGOL010000646.1 GCA_937960755.1 uncultured Azospirillum sp. | reverse complement strand
ACGGCGCCGATTGATGCGGGGCGTTGGAAACCGGGGCTTGCGCGCCGACGCGGGCCGGGGCGCGCAGCGTCGTCCAGTCCAAGGGCGCGTCGCCAATGGCTTCGTCACAGCCGATTTCCGCCAGCCACGCCAACAGCGCGGCCGGGTCGTAACGGCATTGGGAAGCGGTCGGATCGACGGGCGGCTCACTCATGATTTGACCTTAGCATGCAGGCTATGTTTCTTGGGGCAAAGCCGTACCGCGCGCAAGACCGGACAGCAGGGCCGCAACGCCGGCCCACCGACGGGGGAGTCGTTTGGCACAAAAGATCATGCGAGGATAAGGGCATGGAACGCGAAGCGATGGAATACGACGTCGTCATCGTCGGCGGCGGGCCATCGGGGCTCAGCGCCGCGATACGACTGAAGCAACGGGCGGCGGAAACCGGCCGCGATTTGTCGGTCTGCTTGATTGAAAAGGGCGCCGAAATCGGCGCGCATCTGCTGTCGGGGGCGGTGTTTGAGACCCGCGCGCTGGACGAGCTGATTCCCGATTGGCGGGACAAGGGGCTGAAGCTGGGCACGCCGGCCGGCGACGACCAGTTCCTGTTCCTGACCGAATCGAGCTGCTATCGGCTGCCGACGCCGCCGCAGATGAACAATCACGGCAACTACATCATCAGCCTGGGCAATCTCGCCCGCTGGCTCGCCGAGCAGGCCGAAGCGCTGGGGGTTGAGATTTACCCCGGCTTCGCCGCGGCCGAAGTGCTGTTCGACGACAAGGGCGCGGTGGCCGGCGTCGCCACCGGCGACATGGGCGTCGGCAAGGACGGCGAGCCGACCGATAATTACACGCCGGGCATGGAATTGCGCGCGCGCCAGACGATTTTCGCCGAAGGCTGTCGCGGCTCGCTGACCAAGACGCTGTTTGCTAAATATAACCTGCGCGACGGCGTCGCGCCGCAGACCTACGGCATCGGCGTTAAGGAATTGTGGGAGGTCGCGCCGGAGAAGTCGAAGCCCGGCCTGATCCGCCATTCGGTCGGCTGGCCGTTGTCCAGCGACACCTACGGCGGCTCCTTCCTGTATCATATGGAAGGCAACCTTGTTGCGGTGGGCTTCGTCGTCGGGCTGGACTACGCCAATCCGCACCTCTCGCCGTTTGAGGAGTTCCAGCGCTTCAAAACCCATCCCGCCATTCGCGACACCTTTGAAGGCGGCCGGCGGATTTCCTATGGCGCCCGCGCGCTGTCGGAAGGCGGGGTTCAGTCGCTGCCCAAGCTGACCTTCCCCGGCGGCGCGCTGATCGGCGACACCGCCGGCTTCCTCAACGTGCCGAAGATCAAGGGCAATCACACCGCGATGAAGTCGGGCATGCTGGCGGCCGACGCGGTGTTCGACCTGCTGACCGGCGAGGATGCCGCTTCTGTTGAAGCGACGGCTTACACCGACGCGTTGAAGAAAAGCTGGGTGTGGGAGGAATTGCAGGCGGTGCGCAACATCCGCCCGGCTTTCCGCTGGGGCTTGTGGGGCGGCATCGCCTATTCGGCGCTCGACACCTTTATTTTCCGCGGCAAGGCGCCGTGGACGCTGACCCACCATCACGCCGACCATGCTTGCTTGAAGAAGGCCAGCGAGGCGCCGAAGATCGACTATCCCAAGCCAGACGGCAAGGTGTCGTTCGACCGGCTGTCGTCGGTTTACCTCTCCAACACCAATCACGAGGAAAACCAGCCGGCGCACCTGAGGCTGAAGGACCCCGAGACCGCCATCCGGGTCAATCTGGCGCTCTACGACGCGCCGGAAACCCGCTATTGCCCGGCGGGGGTGTACGAGATCGTCCGCAACGAAGACGGCACCAATCCGCGCTTGCAAATCAACGCGCAGAACTGCGTCCACTGTAAGACCTGCGACATCAAGGACCCGACGCAGAACATTAATTGGACGGTGCCGGAAGGCGGCGGCGGCCCGGCTTACCCCGGCGGGATGTAAGCGGGAGACCTTTGCGCTTTGAGACGACCCTCCCCCGTTTGGGGGGAGGGGGCCGCATCATACGCTTTGACTTGTTTTTTTGACTCCATCGTCGTCATTCCGGCGAAGGCCGGAATCCAGGCTATTCAGATACTTATCCGAATTGCTCTGGACCCCGGCTTTCGCCGGGGTGACGTCACGCCGCGACGCCAAGCCGCTCGCGCACCTCTTGCCGTATTGCTTGCCAATCGGCGGCGTCGGCGTCTTCCGCCTCGCCAACCATGCCTTCGAGAATCCGCGCTTCGAGCCGTTCCCGGGCTACGCGCCCTTTGTCTTGACGGATCAGATGACGAACGTCGTCGCTGGGATTGGCGAAATGCACCTCCGCCACGCGCTGTTGCATGAACGCCTTCAGCGCTTCGGGCAGTGAAACGTTCATTGAAGATCGGAAGAGCGTCGTGTAGGGAAAGAGTGTAGATCTCGGTGGTC
>CALGOL010000645.1 GCA_937960755.1 uncultured Azospirillum sp. | reverse complement strand
GGCGGGCGGACGATTCGACGTGGTTGTTCGCAGCCTCGCCGAACTGACAACGGTTTTCCCTCGGCTGGTCCTGGCGCTGGCGCTTGGCGCCGTCATGGGGCCTGGCGTCGTCACCGCCGTCGTCGCCTTCACCCTGGCGGCATGGCCGATGGCGGCCTTGCCGACGCGGGCGCAAACCCTGGCCTTGCGGCGGGAGGAATTCGTTCACGCCGCCGAAGCGTTGGGCGGGTCCCGCGGCCATATCCTGCGCCGTCACATTCTGCCGGGTTTGTGGAGCGGCTGGCTGGCGCGGGCCGGCGGCCTGATGGCGCAGGCGGTGTTGCTGGAGGCGGCGTTGGGCGTGTTGGGCCTGGGAGCCCAAGAGCCGCAATCCAGTTGGGGCGGCATGATCCGCGACGGAACCCCGATGCTGGGCCAAGCCCCCGCCATGGCGTTATCCGCCGCCACGGCGGTGTTTGTCGTTTCATTGGCCGCCAATCTGACGGCGGACGCCGTCGCCCGCAGCCTCGACGCCCGCCGCGGCGGGGGGATCGCCTAAATCCTTCGATTAAGCCGCGCGAATAGCGCCGACAAAACCGCGCACCGAGCCTTGCAGGGATTGTGCTTCGCTCGATAGTTGGTTGGAGGCCGCCGCTACGGACTGGGCGAAGCCGCCAGCCTTTTCCGCCGCCGTCTGCACCCCGGTGATAGAGGACGATACTTGCGCCGTGCCGGCCGCCGCCTGTTCGACGTTGCGGGCGATTTCCTGAGTCGCCGCGCCTTGCTCCTCTACGGCGGAAGCGATGGCGGCGGAGATTTCCGCGATCCGGCCGATGGTGCCGGAGACATGGCGGATGGCGTCGGCCGCCGACGCGCTTTCCTGCTGCACCGCGCTAATTTGCTGGGAGATTTCCTCCGTCGCCCGCGCGGTCTGGTTGGCGAGGCTCTTGACCTCGGACGCCACCACGGCGAAACCCTTGCCGGCCTCCCCCGCCCTGGCCGCCTCAATCGTCGCGTTCAGCGCCAGAAGGTTGGTCTGGCTGGCGATGTCATTGATAAGCTGGACGACGGCGCCGATTTTCTCCGCCGCTTCCGCCAAGCCGCGCACGATGACGTTGGAGCGCTGCGCCTCCTCCACCGCGTTGCGCGACACTTCGGCCGATTCCGCCACCTGCCGGCTGATTTCCCCCACCGACGCCGCCAGCTCCTCGGTGGCGGCGGCCACCGTCTGCACGTTCGCCGCCGCTTGCTGCGAGGCGCCGGCGACATCAGCCGCCTGCCGCGACACCTCGCGGGCGATTTCCCGCATGGCGTCCGCGCTGTGGCGCATTTGCCCCGCCGCATCGGCCACATTGTTGACCACCACGCCGACGCCGCTTTCAAAATCGCCGGCCAGTCTTTCCATTTGGCGGCGCTTGTCAGCTTCGGCGCGCGCCTTCTGCACCGCAACCTCCTCTTCCATCCGGCGCTTTTCAATCGCCTGGAGGCGGAAGCCTTCCACCGCGCGGGCGATGGCGCCGATTTCATCGCGGCGCGCCGCCCCGTCTATGGTCACGTTCGTGTCGCCGGAAGCGATACGCCCCATGATGGCGATGGAACCGTTGATCGGCTGGGTGACGGAACGCACGATGGCGAAAGCGACGGCGACGCCGCTCGCCAATCCAAGCGCGATCACTAAGCCAAGTTGCGAAATGGCCGTATCGTAAGCCGCCTCGGCCTTGGCGTATTCTTCGCCGCCCACCCGAATCTGCAAGTCGATCAGCGCTCGCGTCGCTTGCAACACGCCGTCGAAGGCGGCGGCGGCGTCGCCGGTGGACAGGCGGCGGGCGGCTTCCATGTCGCCCTTGGTCAACGCGCTGAACACTTGCGATCGCAGCGCGCGATACTTGGCCAGCCGGTCTTCAAAATCCCGCGCCAGCAGCTTTTCCTCCGGCGTCAAGTATGTCGCCATGTACTCTTTCCACACGCCGTCGACCGCTTTGTCAAAGTCGTATACTTCGGCGATGTACTTGTCCCGCGTCGCCGCGTCCGCTGCCCCGACCGCGCCAACGACGCGGGTGCGGACGCGATGCAAACTGTCCATGACGTTGGCGATTTGTCCCAACGGGACGGCGCGGTCTTCATAAACCGTGCGCAGTCCGCCTTGAATCGCCCGCATGCCGAAGAAGCCGATAACGCCGACCAGCAGCATGACGAAGGTCAACGCCACGACCAACACCGCCAGTTTGCCAGCGATTTTTGTATTATTTAACATTTTTTCCCCATTCGGCAATTTGGGCGAAAAAGCGCCCGCCACGGAGGAAAAAATATGACGCTTTTGTGGCGATGGCGGTAGCGATACTTTTATATCTAACCATCGACATGCTATGCGACTAAAGCATAGCTATTTAGAAAAATGTTATATAATCTTTTGGACCGGTTAAATCATCCTTTTGGCGCATACGGATTCTTGCCGCCGCGCAGCAACAAACGCAACGGCACGCCGAGCAAGCCAAAAGAGTCCCGCAAATTCGCCACCAGATAGCGCTGGTAGGCTTCCGGCAGATCGCCGGGCTTGTTGACGAACAGCGCGAAGGTCGGCGGGCGCGCCTTCACCTGGGTCATGAAGCGAATCTTCAGCCGGCGGCCCTCCACCAAGGGCGGCGGATGGTGGGACATCACCCCTTCCAGCCAGCGGTTGAGCTGCGATGTCGGCACCCGGCTGTTCCAAATGTCATAGGTTTCCAACACGCCGTCGAGCAGCGCGTCGAGCCGGGTTTCCCGCAGGGCGGAAATGGTGACGACCTTGATGCCCCGCGCCTGATTGAGCGAGGTTTGCAGCCGGTCCTCAATCAACTTGATGACGGCGTCCTTATCCTCGGCCGCATCCCACTTGTTGACCGCGAGCACCAGGGCGCGGCCTTCGTCGATCACGAGGCGGGCGATGGTCAGGTCTTGCTTGTCGAGCGGCGCGGCGGCGTCCACCACCAAAATCACCACCTGGGCCAGCCGCACCACCCGCAGCCCGTCGGCGGTCGCCAGCTTTTCCACCTTGTCGTCAATGCGGGCGCGGCGGCGCAAGCCGGCGGTGTCCACCAGCTTCAAGCGGCGGTTGCGCCACGTCCAATCGACTGAAATCGCGTCGCGAGTCATGCCGGCTTCCGGCCCGGTCAGCACTCGCTGTTCGCCGATCAGCGCGTTAAGCAGCGTGGATTTGCCGACGTTGGGACGGCCGACGATGGCGATTTGGATCGGGCGGGCTTTTTCCTCCGCCGACTCCTCCATATCGCCCACCGGGGTTTCCGGCAAATTGTCATTGGCGCTGGCCAAAGCGGCCGCCGCGGCCGCCGCGTCTTCCCGCACGCCGCGACGATTGCGGCGCGGCTTTTGATTGGCGTCCGGCATATAGGGCAGCAGCGCCGCCACCAGATCGGCCATGCCTTCGCCGTGCTCGGCCGACAACGCGACCGGCTCGCCCAAGCCCAGCTCGAACGCCTCCAGCAAGCCCGGCAGCCCGGCCTTGCCCTCCGCCTTATTCGCCAGCAACACCACGGGCTGGGGACGGCGGCGCAGCCAAGCGGCGAAATGCCGGTCAAGCGGCGTCACCCCGGCGCGCGCGTCCACCACGAACAAGATGACGTCGGCCGCGTCCAGCGCCTTTTCGGTCTGGCGGCGCATGCGCGCCTCAAGACTGTCGTCGACAACATCCTCCAACCCCGCGGTGTCGACCACGGTGAAGGACAGCCCGCCGACGAAGGCGTCGGCGGAACGCCAGTCGCGGGTGACGCCGGGGGTGTCGTCCACCAGCGCCAGCTTTTTACCCGCCAGACGATTGAACAGCGTCGATTTGCCGACGTTGGGCCGTCCGACGACGACCACGGTGAAACCCGCTTGGGCCGGTCCGGTCATACCCTTCATCCTCGCTCGCTCAAATCAAACGCGGTCGCGCGCAAAAAAAACGTTATCAGCGGAACGCCGTCAAGGTGGCGTTGTCGCTCAGCACATACAGCATGCCGCCCGCCGCCACCGGCGGCAGGAAGGTTGCGGTGGAAAGGCCGAGTTCAGCAACCTGGGCGCCGTTATCCGGCGACAAGCCCACCAGCTTGCCCAAAGAATTGGTCAGCCACAGCCGACCGCCGGCCAGCACCGGGCCGGCCCACGCCACCGGATCGACCTTGCCTTCGGGCTTACGGTATTGCTGCAACTGAACCACCCAGCGCACCGCCCCCGTGCCGCGGTCCAACGCGGCGACCTGCGCGTCGCTGGTCGCGACGAACACCTGTTCGCCCGCCACCCACGGGGTCTGCGAACCGCCGATGTCGCGTTCCCACAACCGGCCGCCGGTGCGCTCGTCCACCGCCATGATGCGGCCGGCGTTAGAGACGGCGTAAACCGCGCCGCGGTCGATCACCGGCAGGCCGCGAATGTCGGAAAGCACGCCCATCGAGCCCATGATGCGGGCGGCGGCGAGGCTTTCCTGCCACAACGGACGGCCGTTGTCAGCGCGCAGGCCATAGAGTTCGCCCGACGAATACGGCGCCGCCACCAGACCGGAGCCCACCGCGACGCTGTTGCCGCCCAGCAGGCCGGCGCTTTCGATGATGCCGGAATGGGTCCACAACAGCCCGCCGTCGTCGGCCGACAAGGCGACGACCTGATTGTCGAGGGTCAGGGCGTAAACCCGACCGCCCACCGCGGTCGGCGCGCCGCGCACCGGACCGGACACCTTCTTGCGCCACAGAATTGAACCGTCGGCGACGTTGAGCGCCAGCACCTCGGCATAGCCGGTGCCGACGAACAGCTTGCCGCCGTCCAGGGCCACGCCGCCGCCAGGGGCGTCGCCGCGCTCCTTCTCCGGCCGGACCGACGTAGACCAACGCCGGCCGCCGGTTTGGGCGTCGAACGTCGACACCACGCCGTCGGAATCGATGGTCGCCAGCACGCCGCCGGCGATGACCGGCGTTCCCAGCAAGGGTTGGCCGCCCGACGAGCCGGAGCCGATGTCGATGCTCCATGCCGGCTGCGGATTCGCCGACAAGGCCAAGTGGCCCATGGCGTGGTCGGGCGCGCCGCCGGCTTGCGGCCAATCAGCGTTCGCGTTGGGCTGACCATAGGACAGCGGGCGCCCGGCGTTCGCGGCGTCGATCTCGATCCGCTTATCCACCGTCATCACTGAAATGCGCTGCCCCGGCAAGGGCGGCTCGCCGCCGCCGCCGAACCAGCCGCTCACCGTGTCGCAGCCCGCCAGGGCCAACGCCGCGCATGAGGCGAAAAGGTACGCCGCCAGACGCGGCCCGCGATGCTGTCTCGTCATCCTGCCCTGCCGTAATGCGCTGCGAGATCGGTCGCCCGCGCCCGCACGCCGGCGGGAGCCTGGGCGTCGTCCGCCAGTTGCTGAAAATAAGATTGCGCCTTGGCGCGGTCGCCGGCGCGGGCGGCCAGCACGCCGGCCAGCTCCTTGGCCTGAAAGCGCCATGGATTGGCGGGGGCGAGCAAGGGCGCCAGC
>CALGOL010000644.1 GCA_937960755.1 uncultured Azospirillum sp. | reverse complement strand
GGAGCGCTATCGCGAAGCCAATCAGGACCCGCTGTTGGGCCGCGCCTCCGCCTTGTTCGCCGCCGCCGCCGGCGCCTTGCCGGGCGGCGACCCGGTCATAGGCTTGGAGAGTCTGGTGGGAGAAGACGGCCGTCCGGCGCTGCACGTCAGGCGGCGCAGCGGCGTCGCCTTGGCGGTTTCCGGCCTGTCGGAAGGAACCGGGGATCAGTTGTTCTTGGCGCTGCGTCTGGCGGCGCTGGAGCAGCGCGTGGAAGTCGGTCGGCCGCTGCCCTTCATCGCCGACGATGTGTTCCAGACCTTTGACGACGACCGCACCGCGGCTTGTTTGGCTTTGTTGGCGGAATTAGGGCGGCGGGCGCAGATCATCGTCTTCACCCATCACCGCCATGTCGTGCGCGCGGCGGAACAGGCGGCGGCCGGCGCCGTGGACGTTATTGATTTGTCCGCGACGCCAGCCTAGCCGGATTAACGCCTAGCCGGATTAATGCTTGTGCATGGTCCCTGGCGCGCCGCCGCCGGCCCCGGCGTCTTCGACATTGACGTCGACCTTCAACTCGCCGGCCTTTTCAAACGTCAAGGTCAGCGGGAACTTTTCGCCCTTCACCAGCGGGGCCTTCAGCCCTAGCAGCATAACGTGCAAGCCGCCCGGTTGCAGCGCCGTGGGCGAGCCGGGGGCGACTTCGATGGCGACGACCGGGCGCATTTTCATCACGCCGTCTTCCATCAAATGGGTGTGCAGTTCAACTTTTTCAGCGACGGGGGAGGCGGCCGACAGCAGCCGGTCGCTGTCCGCCCCGGTGGCGTTGAGCACGAAATAAGCGGCGCCGTTGCGGGCCTGCGGCGCTGTGGCGCGCGACCACGGATGGTCGACGTGAACTCCGCCCTTTTTATAGTCGTGGGCGAAGGCGGCTCCGGCGGTCAGGGGCAGGGCGGCCAAGGTCAGGGCGGCGAGGGAAACGGCGATAAAGCGCTTCATGGCGCATTCCTTTTCTTGAAAAGCGTGTCTGGTTCTTGGGTTGGGAAAGCTGCGGAATCAGGCGCCGCCGGGCGGCCCGCGCGCTTGCCGCGTCGATAAGAACCAGCCGACATACGGCGTCACGATTGGAATGGAGCGCTCTATCGCCGCCGCCGCCACGGCTGGGGGCGTTATCACCGGCGCGGTTGGCGGAGCGGTCATCCCTTGCGCCAGAAGCGTTAAAGCGCAGTGGCGCGGATCGTTCCGCGGCTTCTCTTTGTCGGGATCGTTCGGCCCGTCATACTGTGCAACGGTGCAGAAACCATCAATCGGCGCCAGCGCCATCGCTGGAGCGAGCAGCCCCCAGGCGAAAGCGTGCGTCAACAGCGCCGCGACGGCGGCGAACAGCGCAAGCAGCACAGACGGCGGGAGGGCGCGGCGCTTCATGCCCCGAACATAGCCGCGCTGCGGCGCGCGTCAAGGGCGGGCCATCGGGCAAGCGCGGGGCGTAGGGCCAGTCAATCGACGAAAAAAGTTAGCGTCCACAGCAATCGATTGCGAATTGTCAATTTCATGCGAATTGGAATGAGTTTATATTATGATTTATTCATATACGTAGCGCCGTAAGCGGAGCCAGCCATGCACGCCCACCCTTCCTCCCCTCGCCGCCGTTGGCTCGCCATGGCTTGCGCTGTTTTTGGGTTGGCGTCGCCGACGGCTTGGTCGTCGGCCGCCAGCGCGGCGGACTTGAAGGTTCAACTAACCGGCGTGCGCAACGCCAGCGGCGACCTGCGGGCGGCGCTGTTTGACCGGGCGGACGCTTTTCGTAAAGAGGACAAAGCATTGGCGCTGGTGAAGCTGCCTGCGGCGCCGGGCGTGGCGACGGTGGTGTTTCCCAGCCTCGCCCCTGGCCGTTATGCGGTGATGGCTTACCACGATGAAAACGCCGACGGCGCCATGGACCGCATGTTCGGCATGATCCCCACCGAAGGCTACGGGTTGTCGAACAATCCGGAAGTTTTCGGCCCGCCGGCATTTGAGCAAAGCGCGTTCGACCTTCCCGCCGCCGGCGCCGAGATCGTCGTCAACCTGCGCTACTGACCCGCGCACGCGGTTGCTCTGGCCCCCATCCATAAGAATTCGCGCCGATAATAAGGAGCGTAAGGCGAATGACCGATATTCCATCAAAACTCAGCCGCCGCGATCTGATGAAACTCTCCGGTCTCGGCGCCGCGGCGCTGACGCTGCCCGTCGCGGCCGCAAAGCCGGCGCAGGCCGCTGAAAAGATCAAGACCAACGCCCGCATCGTCATCATCGGCGCTGGGGCGGCGGGTCTGGCGGCGGCGTCGCACCTGTCGCAACGGTTGGAAGGCGCGGCGATCATCCTGATCGACCGGCGTAAGGCGCACTACTACCAGCCGGGTTTCACGCTGGTGGCCGCCGGTCTGAAGCCGGAAAGCTACGTCACCACCGCCACCGCCGATTACGTCCGCAACGGGGTGGAGCTAATCGAAGAGCAGGCGGCGGAAATCGACCCCGACGGCAATAAGGTGGTGACGGACAAGGGCCGGGTGGTTCCATACGATTATCTGATCGTCGCCGCCGGCTTGCATCTTGATTACGCCGCCATCGAGGGGATGGAGGTGGACAAGATCGGCAAAGACGGTTTGGGCGGCGTCTACGCCAGCCCGGCCGCCGCCGTCGCCACCGCCAAGGCGATGTTCGAATTCGCCGAAAAGGGCGGCGTCGGTCTGTTCGGCCGCCCGGCCACCGAGATGAAATGCGCCGGCGCGCCGCTGAAGTACACCTTCATCGTCGATGATTATCTGCGGCGCAGCGGGGCTCGCGGCAAGTCGGAAATCATCTACGCCGCGCAAAACAAGACGCTGTTTAGCGTGCCCATCGTGTCGGAAAAGGTGCGCATGCTGTTCCGCGACCGCGGCGTTAAAGTGGCTTACGACCGGGTGATGACCGCCATCGACCTTAGCCGCAAGGTCGCGACGTTCAAAACCCCGGACGGCGTTGAAGAGATCAAATACGATTTCACCAACGTCGTGCCGCCGATGCGCGCCCCCGACGTGGTGCGCAACAGCCCGTTGCCGTGGCGCACCGGCCAGTGGGCGACCGAAGGCTGGATGGACGTCGACCGCGGCTCGTTGCGGCACAAGCGTTATCCCAACGTCTTCGGCGTCGGCGACATCGCCGGCGTGCCGAAGGGCAAGACGGCGGCCAGCGTCAAATGGCAGGCCCCGGTGGCGGTGGATCATCTGATCGCGTCGATCGAAGGCAAGACGTCGGACGCGGTTTACACCGGCTACACCTCCTGCCCGCTCATCACCCAGCTTGGCCGGGCGATGTTGGTGGAGTTCGACTATGAGAACAACCTCACCCCGTCCTTCCCCGGCGTCATAGCACCGCTGGAGGAGCTGTGGATCACTTGGGTGATGAAGACCATGGCGCTCAAGCCGACCTACATCGCCATGCTGCGCGGCCACGCCTGAGGAAGAAGGAGACGACGCCATGAAAGACCTTGATCCGTTGGTCTTCTTTTACGTGTTTCGGGAAATGCTGGGGCCGTTGCTGTGGCTGCTGCCATTGCTGGCGCTGTTGGGAATCGCCGGCTTTGTCTACGTGCTGATGCGCGACGGCGGGCTGGTCAGCCGCCGGCTGGTGATATCCGAAGTCGTCGGCTTCTTTGGCGGTTTCGCCGCTTTGGCGCTGATGGCCTGGGTGACGCTGTCGGGCTTTTCCGACGCCGGCGGCCCGGTGGATTGGCTGCTGGTCGGGGTGATCTGGGGCGTCGGCGTGATCGGCGGCGCGGTGCTGTCCTACGCCGTGCTGGGACTGTTCGACCGGTCGCACGCCAAGCAGGGGTACTGAACGGCGAGCGGCGGCCCTCGAGCGCTTGCCCCGGCGGCCCCCGCCGCCTATCGTGCCGGAAACCTGTCTATCGGCGGCGAAAGGTCCGGCTCGCGATGCGCTTTGCAATCATCCCCGTCACCCCGTTTCAGCAAAACTGCTCCTTGTTGTGGTGCGAGGAGACCAAGGAGGCCGCCGCCATCGACGCCGGCGGCGACGTCGCGCGGATCATCGCCGCGGCGGAAAAGCAGGGCGTCAAGCTGGTCAAGCTGCTCAACACCCACGGCCATCTTGACCACGTCGGCGGCGTGGCGACCCTGGTCGATCAACTGGCTTTGCCGGTGGAAGGGCCGCACCCGGAAGATGATTTCTGGATCAAGGGCATGCCGGAGCAATGCCGGATGTTCGGCTTTCCTCCGACGCGCTCTTTCACCCCCGACCGCTGGTTGGCGGAGGGCGACGAGGTCGAAGTCGGCAAGGTGAAGCTGGAGGTGCGCCACTGTCCGGGCCATACGCCGGGGCATGTGGTGTTCATCCATCACCCGTCGAAGACGGTCTTCGTCGGCGACGTGCTGTTTCAAGGCTCCATCGGCCGCACCGACTTCCCCAAGGGCGACCACGCAACGCTGTTGGCGTCGATCCGCGACAAGCTATTGTCGCTGGGCGACGACTATTCCTTCGTCCCCGGTCACGGCCCGATGTCCACCATGGGCGAGGAACGGCGCTATAACCCCTATCTCAACGGCTTCGCCTGAACGAAAAAAGCCCCCTTCCAACAGGAAGGGGGCTTTTTGGCAAGCGGGAGATTACGCCTGCTGGATCGCCGACAGCGCCCAGGCGCCGCCGGGGGCGCGGCGGAAAGTCCAAATCTCTGTCGCTTCGACCCGCGCCGTCGGGTCGCCGTCCACCACTTTGCCGGTGGCCTTTTCAATGGTGACGTCCACCATCGAGAAGCGAATCGCCACCGTGGCGTATTCCGCGTCGGCTTCGCGCCACGCTTCCGACAAATCGCCCTGCTCCAGCTTCACCGCGGTGACGCTGTTGACCACGCCGCGGGAGGCGGCGTCGTCCAGTTCCGCCGTGAAGTGGCCGGCGACTTCCGCCGTGGCGAGACGGGCCAGCGCCGCGCGGTCGCCGCGGGAATAGGCGTCTTGCACCTCCACCAACAGCCGCTCGAACGCTTCATAGTCCGAACCGACAATGCCGATTTCGTCGGTGCGCTCGGGAGCCGTGTGGGTCGGGGCAGTAGGAGCCGGGGCCGGCTGCGCGCCGCCCAGACCGCCCATCAGGCCGCCCAGTCCCCCACCCAGACCGCCGCCCGATTGCGGGGCCTGTTCACGGTTCAGCGGGCCGCCCATGCCCTGGCCGCCCAGACCTGCGCCGGCGTAGGCCGGCTGCTGGCCCTGCTGCGCCGCGCGGCGATTCTTGAAGAAACGCACCGCCAGCATGACTAGGAAACCGATCAGCGCGACTTGCAGCAAAAAGCCCAGCATGCCGGCCAAGCTGCCCAAACCGTCGAGGAAGCCGCCGCCGAACAGCATGCCGGCGATGCCGGCGCCGATCAGGCCGCCCATCAGCATGCCGCCGAAGCCGCCGCGGGAGAAGAAGCCGCCGGACTGCGCCGCCGCCGGCTGCGCCATG
>CALGOL010000643.1 GCA_937960755.1 uncultured Azospirillum sp. | reverse complement strand
CGGCGGCGGACGACGGCGGCGACAATGTTGAGAATGTCGCCCGCTTCGCCGCCGCCGCGGTGTTGGCGGCGCTGGATCGTCGCGACGCGGCGGCGGCGACGGCTTTATTGCGCCGGATGGCGGATTTGCCTTTAGACCTGCCGGGGGTGGGTCTGCTGGCCTATGGCTTGGCCAACGCCGCGCTGCGCCGGATCATCGTCGCGGCGGCGGAGCCTTCCGGCCAGGCGGCGGCGGCGGCGACGCTGGCGGTTCTGCCGGAAAGCTGGCTGACTTTTCCTGCTGAAGCTTTGCTGACGGCGGAGGCGCTGCGCCGTCTGGGGCGGGAGAAGGATGTCGCGGGGTCGTTGCAACGGGCGGCGAACCGGCGACAGGGCGACGCCGGGTTATTGCTGGCGTTGGGGAGCGCTTATATCCAAAGCGGCGACATCGCCGCCGCCGCCGGCTGCCTGCATGAAGCTTGTCTGGCGGCGCTTGATAAATTCAACGCATTCGATTTCGCCGCCGCCGAAGACATCTGCCGGGCCGCCTTGGCCGCCCTGCCCGGCTTGACGGTGGGCGGGCTCGTGCTGGGCATTACGCTTAATCGCGGCGGACGACCGGACGAGGCGTTGGTTTTTTTGCGGCAAGCCGCCGTCGCCGATCCGCTTTATGCGGAGATTCGCCGGCATCAGGGGGAATCCCTGCTGGCGCTTGGACGTAACGAAGAGGCCGCCGCGGTTTTTCGCGCCGGCCTCGCCCTTGATCCCGGCAATCCCGAAATGATCGCCGGGCTGGGGCTGGCTGGCTACGGGCGGGGCGACGGCGCCGCGGCGGCTCCGTTGCTGGCGCGCGCTTTGCGGTTGAAAAGCGCGCTGAGCGCCGCCAGTTCGGCGTCGACTTGCTTATCCATGCGCCGGGCCGCGCCGGACCCGACGATTTTTCGCCGCCGCCCCGCGCCGCAAAGCCGGCGCGTTTTGTCGGTGTCGTGTCTTAACCGCTTCGGCCGTTTCGCCCATAACCTTTACGATTACCTCACGGTTCGTCTTTATGCGGAAAAATACGGCCTGACGGTGGAGACCCCGGAATGGGCGGGCGGGTTGTTTTTTGATTTGGACGATCCGCCGATGACGGCGCCGCGGGCGTCGATCGCTCGCCGGCATGCGGCGTTTCGGACGGAATTCCTCGCCGGATTAGAAGGCGACGTCTCCGATCCGATCAGCGACGTCGACGTTTTTCTCGGCTGGACCTTATACGACGTGGTGGATAAGGCGGCCTGCCGCGAAGCGGTGCAACGCTGGCTGCGCCCGCGGCCGATTTGGACGCCGCGGCTGGCTCCGGCGGCGGACCGCCTGCGGTCCTTGGGCGAAACCGTGGTCGCCGTTCATATCCGCCGCACCGACCGGGCGGGCGAAGCGATTCCGCCATTGGCCGCCTATCGTCAATGGCTGGCGCAATTATGGGACAGCCGCCGCCGCCCGGTGTTGTTTCTCGCCACTGACGATCCGCAAGTGCGCGACGAGTTCGCCGCCTTCGCCCCCCGCATGCTGAGCGATTTGATCGAGCCATGGCGCGGGCTGGAGCATTTACAAGATTTCCATCTGCTCAGCCAAGCCGACGCCGTGGCGCTCAGCGCCGGCGGCTTCGCGCGCACCGCGGCGGCCTTGAATCCTGGCGATCCCCTGGTGGCGCAACCGACTCCGGCGGCCGATGGACTGGAGCCGGCGGTCTTGTGGTCCAACTGACACCGGTTCACCGATGAGCGGACTCGGTATGTGAACCGGTAAAGCCCGCGCGGCGATTGAGCGCCACCACCTCCGCCGGGCTGACCAGAAGGGTCAGTCATTTGGCGGGGTGGTATGACGTTGAGCGGCTGACGCTATCTGATGTCGCCGACGCCAAGCGTGGCGTTGGAGAACAACCCCAGCATCCGCACGTCGGCGGCGGAAACCGCCCCTGTTCCGCTGGTCTGCACCAGATAGAGGCCGCTGTCGACGCCGTCGCTGGCGACGACCAGCGCGCTGGCGTCAGCGACGCCTTGAACGGTTCCCAGCGCCTGCAAAAAGCCGGCGAAGCCTGCGTCGGTCAGCGATGTCGCTTTCGAGCTCAAGAAGACGGCTTCGTTGGTCCCCATCTGCATGGCCCCGGCGCCCAGAACCGCGATATTGACCACGTTGTCGGCGGACGAGCCGCCCTTATCAACCGTGGAGCGCAACAGTCCGCCAATCACCACCTGGTCGACGCCGCTTTGAAAGCTGGAAATCCGGTCGTAGCCGGCGGCGACCCCGGCGGACGAACCGTCGGTCGCGGCGTTGAACACGACTTCGTCTGCGGCCGCGTCGCCGCTTAACTGTAAAACGTCGCCGCCGCCGCCGCCAATGAAGCGCGTCGCGCCGGAAAGGATTGAGACGATGTCGGCGTCGGCGCCGCCGCTCAAGGTTTCCACTCCCGACAGCTGCAGGGAGCCGGCGCCGGTCGCCAAAGTCACGACGTCGGTGTTGACGCCGCCGAGCAGCGTCTCAAGGCCGGCGACGACGGTGGTGTTGCCGCGGTTGCCCAACGCGACGTAGTCGAGGCCGCTTCCGCCGGTCACGGTCTCCAGCGCGGCGGCGATGAGGCGGGCGCCGCCGGGGCCGAGGGTGACGACGTCGGTGTTGACGCCGCCGAGCAGCACCTCGAGGCCGCTGACGGTGGTGGTGTTGCCGCGGTTGCCCAGCTCGACATGATCGTGGCCGCTTCCGCCGGTCAGG
>CALGOL010000642.1 GCA_937960755.1 uncultured Azospirillum sp. | reverse complement strand
AAATGGCGGAGGGGATGGGATTCGAACCCACGATACGGTTTAACCCGTATGACGGTTTAGCAAACCGTTGCCTTCAGCCGCTCGGCCACCCCTCCGCTTTACCGGGCGCGAATGCGGCGTCGCCCACGCGGTCGGAGGGTTCTAGCCGCAGGCGGCCCCCTTGTCAATCTTAAGCTCGCGTTCGCAATCAGTTATTCGCGGCCCGTCGCCGCGCTTACAGCAACACGCGGCCCGTCGCCGCGCTGCGCGTCGGGCGTGACCGGAGCGCCAAAACATCAAAATAGGCATACATATAAAATTTATGACGTATTGCAATATTTGACCTAGCAGATGAATGGGATATTTAAATAATTATGTTGTAGACGAAGGGGTGGACGATATGGCGACGAGCGGCGCAATGGACGCGCGGACGCTGGCTTTTTTGAAGAAAGCCCGCGAGCACGCCATGTTTGTCAAAGGCAAGCCGGGCGGCGCGCGGCTGACCGCTAAGATCGCCGACCTGTCGCATATGTCCCTTAAGGGCTTTGACTTGCAATCGGCGGTGCTCACCAAATCGGATTTTTCCGACGCTCTGCTCGAGGAAGTTAATTTTTCCCAAGCCGATCTGTTCGGCGCCAATCTGTCCCGCGCTTCGTTGACCGGATCACGCTTTCGCCGCGCTGATCTGCGCGGGGCGAATTTTTATAAAGCCTATCTGCGCGGGGCGGACTTCACCGGGGCCGATCTGCGGCCCGGCCAAGTGGTGACGATTAAAACCCCGGCCGGTGCGGAGGAGGTGGTGAAAAACCGCGCATCGCTGAAAGACGCCCAGGTCGAAGGAACGTGTTTCGCCGACGCCGACCTGTCCCACGCCGATTTGTCGCTGTCGGCGGTGACGCAAAGCGATTTTTCCGGGGCCAATCTCTACGCCGCCAATCTGTCATGCGCCGATTTGCGGGAAGCCAATTTCGCCGGCGCCAAGCTCAAAAAGGCGGTGCTGAGCGGCGTCAGCCTGGACCGTTGCTGTCTGCGCGGCGCCGATCTGCGCGACGCGGTGTTGCGCAACGTCGATCTGTCGCGCGCCGAATTGGACGACGCCAATCTGGAAGGCGCCGTTTACCGCCGCAGCGGCGAAATCCCGCCGGAAATCGCCGTGGCGCTGCGCGAACACGCTTTATGGATCAGCTCCGGCGGCGCTCAGGGCGAGCGGGCGGACTTGTCGGGGCAAGATTTGTCGATGCTCGATTTGTCGGCCTGCGATTTCAACGGCGCCATCCTGCGCGACGTCAAGCTGAACGGCGCCGATCTGACCCACGCTTACTTCGCTTTCGCCGACCTGCGCGGCGCGTCGCTGCGCAGCGCCCGGATGGATCTCGCCATTCTTTGCGGCGCCAACATGGAAGGCGTTAACTTCCAGGCGGCGTCGGCTTGCGGCGCCGATCTTGGCGACGTTGAGCTGTTCGGCCAGGACGGCGCCGCCACCGGCAGGCGCTGGAGCGCCAAACTCTCGGGCGCGTCGTTCCGCAACGCCGATTTGCGCGGCGCCCGCCTGCAAGGCGCAGCGCTGAGCGGCGCGGATTTTAAGGGCGCCAATCTGGCGTCGGCCGATCTGCGCAGCTGCGACCTGGGGGAAATCGACCTGTCCGAAAGCGGGGCGCAAGGGGTGCTGCGCGGCGATCCCGCCGCCCGTAACGGCGAAAACATGCCGCTGCTCGTGGTGTGAAACATGGGGGCGACGCGCGCCCGCTTGCGGCGACGGCGCATCCGGGGATAGGCTGCTTTTCGCGCTGAACGGAACAAACCGGCGAATGGACCCCTGATGAAAGTGCTGTATTTCGCTTGGCTGCGCAGCCGCATAGGCGTCGCGCAGGAAAATATCGAACCGCCCACCGACGTCGCCACGGTGGGCGATCTGGTGTGCTGGCTGCGCCAGCGCGGCGGCGGCTACGCCGAAGCCCTGGCGCGGCCGGAAGTGGTCAAGGCCGCGGTTAATCAAGAACATGTTTCGCACGATCACCCGGTGCGGCCGGGGGACGAGGTGGCGCTGTTCCCGCCGGTGACGGGGGGCTGACGGCGATGGCGGTGCGGGTTCAGGCGGAAGATTTCGACGTCGGCGCCGAATTGGCCGCCTTCGCCGCCGGCAATACGGCGGTTGGCGGCGTGTGCGTGTTTGTCGGTTTGGTGCGCGACATGAACAAAGCGGGGGAGGGCGGCGAGCCGGTGACGGCGATGACGCTGGAGCATTACCCCGGCATGACCGAACGCCAGCTTGAGGCGATCGAAGCGGAAGCCCGCGCCCGCTGGCCGCTCGACGACGCGCTGATTATTCATCGCTATGGCCGGCTGACGCCGGGTGACCGCATCGTGCTGACCGCCACCGCCTCCTCCCATCGCGACGCGGCGTTTGAAAGCTGCCGTTTTTTGATGGACTGGCTGAAAACCAAGGCGCCGTTCTGGAAATGCGAGGAAACGCCGGCGGGCGCCCGCTGGGTGGACGCTAAGGAAACCGACGACGTCGCCGCCGCCCGCTGGGGCGACTGACCGCAGCGTCAGGGCGGGCCTGCTTTTCCGAAGCAGTGACAATTATCAATGCGATTCCCCGCAAGACAATTAGAATGTGAAGCATGTCAAACGCCCCCGAAGCGGGAGCGCGGCGCCATGCGCATTCCAGCATTATTGCCGGCGGATAAGCGCCGACGACCGTTTCTGCTTTGACGCGCTAAAAGCCCCTCTCTTGGACAGCCTTGCGGACGTTTGATCGCCCCCCTGGAGCTTGTCCACGCTTTTGCTAGGAAAAAGCAGCATCATGAACAAATCTCTCTCGTCGCGCATCGTCTTGTCGACGAGCGCGCTCATTTTTGTGGTTGTTGGCGTTCTTGCGGTCTCTTTCCTGCTGTTGCTTGAACAGAAAATCGCAATCATTGAGGAAGGCAAGGCGGCGGCCGCGGAAAATGCGTTCTTCGTCGCATTGGACGCCAAGGCGCGGGAAGCGCAAGCCGCCGCGGAGAGCTTAGCGGCGAACGACGACGTCCGGCGGGCGCTGGCGGCGCGGGACCGCGACGCCGCATTGAAGCTGCTGTCGCCGTCGTTTGAAATGCTGAAGAAAAACGCCGGCTTTTCGCAGATGCATTTCATCGACGCCGACATGCGCTCCTTCCTGCGGGTCATGCTGCCCGAAAAACATGGCGACGATCTGTCGTCGTCGCGGCCGATGCTGGCGCAAGCCAACGCCGGACGAACGCGAGCGCGCGGTCTTGAGGGCGGCGTTGTCGGTTTGGCGGTGCGCGGCATGGTTCCAGTGACGGCGCCCGACGGCCGGTATTTGGGAATTCTGGAAGCCGGATCGTTTTTGACCGACGCCTCTTTGCAAACCCTGCCGCGAACCGGCGTGGAGTTTGAAGTGCTGGCGGCGGAAAACGGCGGCTTCAGCCGCTTGGCGGCGAGCTCCCCGGATGTTCCGCAGATTGACGCCGCCGCCGCCGGACGCGCGATGGCGGGCGAAAGGTTTCTGGCGTGGCGCGAGGGGCGATGAAGCGTCACCGCGGCGCCGTTGCCGGATTTCGCCGGGCGCCCCAGGGCGGTGCTGAAGATCGCCGTTGATCGCCGCGACTTGACTGCGACTTTGCGGCAAACCTATTGGCTGAGCTTCATCGCGCTGATCGGCGCGCTGGCTTAGATCGGAAGAGCGTCGTGTAGGGAAAGAGTGTAGATCTCGGTGGT
>CALGOL010000641.1 GCA_937960755.1 uncultured Azospirillum sp. | reverse complement strand
GCATGCCGGCGCAGCCGGGGGCGCTGGACGGCGGCATGCTGGCGGCGCGCACGCTGGACGGATTCATTCGCTATTCCACCGACGACGCCAAGGTGTTGGCGGAAATTGAGCGGCGCACCCGGCGACGCGGCCGTATCGGCGCCGTGCTGCCCGGCGGCGGGCTGGAAGTCACGCCCGCCATCCTAACCCAGCCGGAATTCAACATCTGCGCGCTGACCTTCGACGACGGCCCACACCGCACCGTCACCCGGCGGATTTTGGAGATTCTGAACGAGCAAAAAGTCGTTTCGACCTATTTCCCGGTCGGCAACGTCGCCATTCGCTATCCCGACGTCATCCGCGATTTCGTCGCGTCGGGTCATGAAATCGGCAATCACAGCTACACCCATGGCGACATGCGTCAAATGAAGATTGAGACGCTGCGCCACGAGGTCGCCGAAACCAACCGCATCTTGCGCGAGTTGGGCGGTTCGTCCACCTTGTTCCGCCCGCCCTACGGCCGCTACAGCCAAGACCTGTTGCAGGTGGTGCGGGAGGAAGGCGGCCAAGCGGTGCTGTGGAACGTCGACACCCGCGATTGGAAAGTGCGCGATCCCGATAAGATCGTCGAGCACGTCACCACCGCGGCCGGTTCAGGCAGCGTGTTGTTGCTGCACTCAACCTACCCGACCACGGCCGAGGCCTTGCCGCGGGTCATCGCCACCTTGCGGGAAAAGAACTGCGAATTCGTCACCCTGTCCGACTGGATCGCCCGCATGCAGGCGGCCGGCGAACTGCCGGTGACCAACGCCGCCCTGCCTGGCCCCGCCCCGACGACGCGCTTGCGCAATTAAGCTTGTGCAGATAGGCGGCCCGTTTTGGGGCCGCATTAATCTCTTCGTTACGTCTTGATGACATCGTGAAGGTTAAAGCGCCGCCTATGGTGCAGGCGGTCCCTCTTTCGTTAAGGAGGCCCCTCGCGATGTTCGAACTCTATCTTGTCGCCTGCATCGCCATGCGCGCATGCGAATACGTCACCGTTCCACATCATTATGAAAGCGAAGCGCGTTGCCAGCAGCAGGGCGCGGTGCTGGCGGGCATGACCCGCGGCCGCCATCCCAATGCCGGCAATGAGTTAAGCTACACCGCAACCTGTCGGCCGCAGCAAACCGCTTGGCTGGCCCCCGCCCATGAGGAAAAGGGGCGATAAGCTAATCAGGGGGTTTTCTGAACGTCGCGCCAGCGTTGCACATTCTTATTGTGCTCCGGCAAGGTGGCGGCGAAGGCGTGCCCGCCGGAACCGTCGGCGACGAAGTACAGCAGGTTATGCTTTTCCGGGTTCAGCGCCGCCGAAATCGCGGCGCGGCCGGGATTGGCGATGGGCGTCGGCGGCAAGCCATCGGCGAAATAGGTATTGAATGGGGATTCGACCCGCCAATCGGCGCGGGTCAGCGGCCGGCCCAAATCCACCTTGCCTTGCGTCAGGGCGTAAATCGTCGTTGGGTCGCTTTGCAGCTTCATGCCTTGGCGCAGCCGGTTGACGAAAACCCCGGCGACTTTGGCGCGCTCGGCGGCGACCCCGGTTTCCTTTTCAACAATCGACGCCAGCGCCAAAGCTTGTTCCGGCTTGTCGAACGGCAGCCCTTCCGCCCGCGCCGCCCAAGCCTCGGCCAGCGCCTTGGACATCGCCTTGCGCATGCGCTCCAACAGCGCCGCCCGGCTGTCGCCGCGGCTGAAGTGATAGGTTTCCGGCAACAACGCGCCTTCCGGCGGCGTCTCGCCGATTTCGCCGCTTAACGCCGGCTCGGCGTTCAACAGCGCGACGACTTGGTGAGACGTGATCCCTTCCGGCACCGTCAGCCGATGAACCACCGTCTTGCCGTCGCGCAGCAGCTTCAAGACGTCGGACAGGCTGACGGCGGCGGGAAAAGCGTATTCCCCCGCCTTCAGCGGCCCGGCGATTTCCGTCAGTTTGACCGCGGCGATGAAGAGAACCGGGTGATCGACGACGCCGGCTTCGGCCAGGGTGACGCCGATAGCTTCGGTTCCGCCCCGCGGCGCGATGACCACCGCCGGCTCGCGCAGCGGGCCGGGACCGTCCATGTAGTGCAGGAAGTAGAAATAGCCCCCGGCGGCGAACAGCGGGACCAGCATGACCGCGCTGACCAGAATGAACAGAGCGCGGCGCATGCCGGTTTATCCGTAATTAGTCGACGGCCTTGAAGATCAGGGTGGCGTTCGTGCCGCCAAAGCCGAAGGAGTTGGACAAGGCGGCGCGCACCTTGCGTTCCTGGGCTTGCTTGGCCACCAGATTGACGCCGACGCAGCTATCCGACGGGTCTTCCAGGTTCAAGGTCGGCGGCACGATCCCATGATTGATCGCCTTGATCGAATAGATCGCCTCGACGGCGCCCGCCGCCCCCAACAGGTGGCCGATGGCCGACTTGGTGGACGACATGGCGACGCCGTCCATCGCGGCGCCGAACAACCGACGCACCGCGCCCAGTTCGATTTCGTCGCCCAGCGGGGTGGAGGTGCCGTGGGCGTTGACGTAGCCGATGTCTTCCGGGTTCATGCCGGCGCGCTTCAGCGCCATACGCATCGACCGGAAGCCGCCGTTGCCGTCTTCCGCCGGAGCCGCCAAGTGATAGGCGTCGCCCGACAAGCCATAGCCGATCACTTCGGCGTAAATCGTCGCGCCGCGCTTCTTGGCGTGCTCGTATTCCTCCAGCACCACGACGCCGGCGCCTTCGCCCATCACGAAGCCGTCGCGGCCCTTGTCATAGGGGCGGGACGCCTTTTCCGGCGTGTCGTTGTAGCCGGTGGACAGCGCCTTCATGGCGGAGAAGCCGGCCAGACCCAGGCGGCAAATCGCGCCTTCCGCGCCGCCCGCCACCATGACGTCGGCGTCGTCCCACATAATCAGCCGGGCGGCGTCGCCGATGGCGTGCGCGCCGGTCGAGCAGGCGGTGACCACCGCGTGATTCGGACCCTTGAAGCCGTATTGAATCGAAACGTGACCCGACGCCTCGTTGATGAGGCACTGCGGGATGAAGAACGGCGAAATCCGCCGCGGACCTTTTTCATGCAGGGTGATGGCGCCGTCCATCATGGCGGGCAGACCGCCGATGCCGGAGCCGATCATCACGCCGGTGCGCTCGCGCTGTTCGTCGGTTTCCGGCTTCCAGCCCGAATCGGCGACCGCTTCCGTCGCCGCCGCCATCGCATAGACGATGAAATCGTCCATCTTGCGCTGTTCTTTGGGCGACACGAACTTATCGGCGTTGAACTCGCCCTCGCCGTCCCCGCGCGGGATCACCCCGGCGACCTTGGACGGCAGGTCGGAAACTTCGATATGGGTGATGGCTTTGATGCCGCTGTCGCCGTTAATCAGTCTTTCCCAGTTGCGACGATGGCCGACGCCCAACGGCGAAACCATACCCAAACCGGTGACGACGACACGTCTCATGGCTGCTTCCCAACGCTGCTTTGCGACAATAATCAGAACAGGACGGCGTTCTACGACGATATCCCGCCGGACAAGCGCCCCCCGGCGACCATGCCGCCGAGGCGCCCCTCATCGTCCGCGCGGGTTCGCCGCGTCCAGCCGTTACGACCCGCTGTTGGCCTGGATGTAGTCGATGGCGTCCTTGACGGTCAGGATCTTTTCCGCCGCGTCGTCGGAGATTTCGATGCCGAACTCTTCTTCGAAGGCCATCACCAGTTCAACCGTATCCAGGCTGTCAGCGCCCAGGTCGTCGATAAAGGCGGCGTTTTCGGTCACCTTGGCCTCCTCGACGCCGAGGTGATCCACCACGATCTTCTTAACGCGCTCGGCGATGTCGCTCATTTCTCTTTGCCTTTCAAGAACATGAAAACTGGCGTCGTTTGCGTTCAACGATTGTCGTCGTGGCGGCGGGCGACCCAGACCTCTGGCGGTCGGAGCGCAGGCGCGCCACTGAGGGCCGCGAAAGCCGCCCCGAACCGCAAAAGTCCCGTCCGATAACATACTTTATCCGACGTGACCAGCGTTCGCGAACCGGCTCCGGGCCGCTTTTTCATCAAATCATCGCCATGCCGCCATTGACATGCAGCGTTTGGCCGGTGACATAGGCGGCCTCCTTGCTGGCGAGATAGACCACGGCGGCGGCGATTTCGTCGGCGTCGCCCATGCGGCCCAGCGGAATGCCGGACAGCAGCTTATCCTTTTGGTCGGCCGGCAGCACTTCGGTCATCGCCGAGGTGATGAAGCCGGGGGCGACGCAGTTGACGGTGATGCCGCGCGACGCGACTTCCGCCGCCAGCGCCTTCGACATGCCGATCATGCCGGCCTTGGAGGCGGCGTAATTGGCCTGCCCCGGATTGCCGGTGACCCCAACGATAGAAGTGATGCTGACGATTCGGCCCCAACGGCGCTTCATCATGCCGCGCAGCGCGGCGCGCGACAGGCGGAACGCCGCGGTCAGGTTGACGTCGAGCACCGTCTGCCAATCGTCGTCCTTCATGCGCAACGCCAACTGGTCGCGGGTCAACCCGGCGTTATTGACCAGAATGTCGAGCCCGCCCAGCGCCGCTTCGGCGTCTTTCGCCAGCCGTTCGGTGTCGGCGGCGTCGGACAGGTTGGCGGGCAGCACCACGGCGCGCTCGCCCAGGCTGGCGGCAAG
>CALGOL010000640.1 GCA_937960755.1 uncultured Azospirillum sp. | reverse complement strand
CCTCGTCACCGCCCCGTCGCCCGGCCGCGGCCCGGATCGCCGCCGATTGGCGGCGGCGCGGGATTTGGGCGAGCGGCTGCTGTTGGCGACCTTGATTAATCATCCAGCCTTGTTTGACGAGGTGGGGGAGCGTTTGGGCATGGCGGCGTTCCCCTCCGGGCCGCTGGAGGGCCTCCGCGCGGCGACGGTGAATGCGCTTAGCCGCGACTCGGGACTTGACGCCGACGCACTTTGCCGCCACTTAGCTGATTGCGGTTATGATCCTGCCACCCTTTTGTCTGAGTCGCACGTCCATGGCAAATTCGCTAGACCCGACGCTTCCTTCGACGAAGCGCTGGAAGGATGGAACGTCACTTGGGACAAGGTGCGCGAGCAGGCCCTGCGGCGCGACTTCCAAAGCGCCAAGGCGGCGCTGGCTTCCGACGCCAGCGAGGCCAACTTCGCCAGGTTTCAGGCGTTGCGGGAGGAGTTGAGGCGGTTGACGGGCTTTTCGCCCGGTTTGGACGGCCCGGACGACGATGAAGCGTTCGAATAATGGAAGAAGAAGCTTAAAATACGGAGATGTCGGGTAGGGTGAGGGTGCGGCGTCGGCGGTCCGGCGCTTTTAACGCGCGGGGGCCAAAGGGCGTCGCGCTCGGGATCGACGTTTAGCGGTTGGGTTTGTTGCATCTTTTTTTAAGGTCGGTGTCGGCGTTAGGCGTTCGACCTGGGCCGGTAACACGAATGCGGGGGCAGTGGGCGCATGGCCACAAAAGCAGCGAATAGCGCGGAAGTGAGCGAAAACCGGGAAGAAGGCGGCGAAGGTCCGCTGATGGACGGTCTGGGCGCCGCCGTCAAAAAGATGATTCAGCGCGGCAAGGAGCGCGGCTACGTCACGTATGACGAGTTGAACGCCGCCCTGCCGTCGGAGCAATCGTCGTCCGAACAGATTGAAGACACCATGGCGATGTTGTCCGAAATGGGCATCAACATCGTCGAATCGGAAGAACAGGACGACAACGCCGCGTCGGAAGAGCGCGGCGAAGCCGAGGGCCGCACCGCCGGCAATCTCGACGACGACGATATCGGCCGCACCGACGACCCGGTGCGCATGTATCTGCGCGAAATGGGTTCGGTGGAGCTGCTGTCGCGTGAAGGCGAAATCGCCATCGCCAAGCGCATCGAAGCCGGCCGCGAGATGATGATCGGCGCGATCTGCGAATCGCCGCTGACCATTCGCGCCATTCTCGAATGGCACGACGCGCTGATGGAAGGTAAAATTCTGCTGCGCGACATTATCGACCTTGACGCCACCTACGGCGGCGGTCCCGACGCCCCGGATCTGCCGGATGAAATGGCGGCGGAAGAGGTCGAAGCGGAACGGGAAGAGCGCGAAGAGCCGCGTGAAGAACCGGAAGGCGAGGGCGCCGAGGGCGAAGCCGCCGCCGCCATGCGCGACATGGAAGGCGAGGAAGACGACGCCGGCATGTCGCTGTCGGCCATGGAGGCCGAACTGAAGCCGTTGGTCATCGAGACCTTCGAAGCGATCAAAGCGACCTATGACAAGCTGCATAAGCTGCACGAAGCCCGCATCGCCGCCATGCAGCGCGGCGAGGACACCGGCCGTCAGTCGGATAAGAAGTACGACAAGCTGAAAGGCGAAATGATTGAGCTGATGACCAAGGTCAGGCTCAACAACCAGCGCATCGAACAGCTTGTCGAACAGCTTTACATCCTTAACCGCCGCCTGACCGGTTATGAAGGCAAGCTGTTGCGTCTCGCCACCGACTGCAAGGTGAAGCGTGAGGACTTCCTCAACCAGTACTTCGGTCACGAGCTTGACCCCAACTGGATTGCGCGGGTCAAGGGCCTGAACGCCAAGACTTGGGGACGGTTCGTCGACAAGCACGAAGACGAAGTTCGCAAGACCCGCGAACTGATTTCCAGCGTCGCCGACGAAGCCCGCCTGCCGATCGGCGAGTTCCGCCGCATCGTGCAGACGGTGCAGAAGGGCGAACGCGAAGCCAGCCGCGCCAAGAAGGAAATGGTGGAGGCGAATCTGCGCCTCGTCATCTCCATCGCCAAGAAATACACCAATCGCGGTCTGCAATTCCTTGATCTTATTCAGGAAGGCAACATCGGCCTGATGAAGGCGGTGGACAAGTTCGAGTACCGCCGCGGCTATAAGTTCTCCACCTACGCCACGTGGTGGATCCGGCAGGCGATCACCCGCTCCATCGCCGATCAGGCGCGCACCATCCGCATTCCGGTGCATATGATCGAGACGATCAACAAGCTGGTGCGCACGTCCCGCCAGATGCTGCACGAAATCGGCCGCGAGCCGACGCCGGAAGAACTGGCGGAACGGCTGATGATGCCGTTGGAAAAAGTGCGCAAGGTGCTGAAAATCGCCAAGGAGCCGATCTCGCTGGAGACGCCGATCGGCGACGAGGAGGATTCGCACCTCGGCGATTTCATCGAAGACAAGAACGCGGTTCTGCCGCTGGACGCCGCCATTCAGGCGAACTTGCGGGAAACCACCACCCGGGTGCTGGCGTCGCTGACGCCGCGCGAGGAACGGGTGTTGCGCATGCGTTTCGGCATCGGCATGAACACCGACCATACGTTGGAGGAAGTGGGCCAGCAGTTCAGCGTGACCCGCGAGCGCATTCGCCAGATTGAAGCCAAGGCGCTGCGCAAGCTCAAGCATCCGTCGCGTTCGCGCAAGCTGCGCAGCTTCTTGGATACGTAATTTTTTCGCAATGCGCGCTTGATTGCGCCGTAAATTCGCGGCACAGTCGGCGCGCTTTTATGGTTTATGGTTAAGGGCCTGTAGTTCAGTGGTTAGAACGCGCCGCTCATAACGGTGTTGTCGGGGGTTCAAATCCCTCCGGGCCCACCATAAAATCAAAGGGTTAGGTTGGGCTGGGTCAGTGGCCCAGCAGTTTCGCCAGTCCGAACATGCCGGCGAGGACGACGGCGGAGTTGAACACCACCGCGCCGACGATGGTTTTCAGCAAATCGGCTTTTGTTTCGGCGATTTTCGCCTCCAGCCGTAGTTCGGCCTCGCGAATGTCCGATTTCGAAGTCTGCCGCAGCCCGGCGATATCGGCATTTGTCGCTTGCCGCAGCCCGGCGATATCCCTTTGAACCTCCGCCAAATCCTGCTTGGTCGCCAATGCGGTCAAGTCGATGCTGGCGGCTTCCTGCACCGCCTGCGTCACCGCTTCGGCCTGGGGTTCGGTGAACCCTGCCTCCCGCAGGCGTTTGACGAATTTATGGGTGTCGAAGGCGACGACGCTCATTTCCGGCTCCCTATCATCCGGTTATTCTACCGCGTCGCGGAAGAGATGTCGAATGAAGCGGCGGACGGGCGTTTACTGAAATGCGCCATCGGATCAAATTTTCCTAGCTCTCCGCCATCTCCGCCATCTTCGCCAACGCCGCCGCAAGCGCCTCGACGGCGTCCCAGTCCAACGCAGTTTCAATGTCGCCAAGCCCCAGCCGCACGCCGTCGCTTCCCACGGCGCCGATCACGTCGGCGTCGCTGGCGATGGGGCTGAGGTAAATCTCCCGCTCCGCTGAACGGCCGGCGCGAACCGCCGCCAGCGCCCGCGACAAGGTCAGCGCTTCCGGCGCGGTCAATCGCACAGCGCCGCCACCGGGCGACGCCAGCACGATGAGCCGGCCGAACGCCGGGTGCGCCGCCACCGTTAACGAAAAGCCGGACGCACTGTTCTCGCCCATGCTCACGCCCTGGGCAGCGCGTCGGGGTGGTCGTGCAGAAAAGCCTGCAACGCCCGCGTCAGGTCAATCGCGTGGCGGGCGTGGCCGTGGGCGCACGCCGCTTCGATATCGTCGGTCAGCATGGCGGCGATGCGCCGCCGGCCGATTACGTCGTTCATCAGGCATTGACCCATTTCGGCGGCGACCACCAACGCCAAATGTTCGTGCTCGGCGATGGCGGCGACCTCGTCTTCCGTCAGGCCGCTGAAGTCGATGCAATCTTCCATCGTCAACATGGCCGTACCCTCCCTTTTAGGTGATGGCGTCAGTGCGCCATCAGCACCGGAATATCGGCGTGCGTCAGCATATAGCGGGTGACGCCGCCGAGAATCATTTCCCGCATGCGGCTATGACCGTAGCCGCCCAACACCAAGAGATCGCAGCCGTCGGCTTTGGCGGAGCTAAGCAGCGCATGACCCACCGCATCGGCGCCCGGATGCACCACTTGCACCCTCACCTGGGTGCGATGCCAAGCCAGATGCTGCGCCAGCCTTGCTGCGGCCGTTGACGGGGTGGCGTGGGTTTCAGCGGTCAGCACGGTGACCGCCTCGGCGGCGTGCAGAAACGGCATGGCGCCAGCGACGGCGCGGGCGGATTCGGCGCCGCCGTTCCAAGCGATGGCGATGCGGCGACCGATTTCCGTCGGCGTCGTCGCCGGCGCCAGCAAGATCGGCCGGCCGGAATCCAGCAGCGCGGTTTCCGCCGCCAGGGTCAAGCGACCGTTGGGATCGTCGCCGCAATGGGGCAAAACGATCAAGTCGGCCAACCGGCCTTCCAAAGCGGCCATCTCATCCGGGCGTCCGACGGTTTCGCGCCAAGCCGCGGTGGGGCCGGGGGCTTCGGGCGGGACGTCCGCCGCTGGAACCTCGTGTTCGACCAGCAGCGCTTCAAACAGGCGGCGGGCGGCTTCCTGCAACAGATTGGTTTCGGCTTCGGCGGCGCGAACGATATCGTCGATCATCGCCCCCGACATGCCTTCGCCCAACAACGGCACGGCGTCGGCGGGATGCTGACGGATGAACAGGGCGTCGACATGGGCGTCGAAGGCGCGCGCCAATCCCAAGGCGGCCGTCAACGCCGCGCGGTCGGCGGGCAATCCGGTCATGGGAACGAGCAGGTGTTTGAGCATGATTTCTTCCCTCGCCAGTCGTGGGCGGTTCTTCGCCGGCCATCAACAGATTACATTTCCATTTTCTATATTTAGCTACCTTCAAGGCGGTCGCCGCAAGCGCTTCGGCGGCATGGCTGGCAAAGCTGCGGCGCGCCGTCGCGGGCGAAGGCCCGCTTAAGGCCCGTTTTGGGCGAAGGCCCGCTTAAGGCCCGTTTTGGGCGAAGGCCCGCTTAAGGCCCGTTTTGGGCGTAGGCCCGCTTAAGGCCCGTTTTGGGCGAAGGCCCGCTTAAGCCTCCATTGGGGTTTGGCGTGAAATTAAAACGTTCCGGGAAAAGCGCCGCCGTCCAGCACGATGTTTTGGCCGGTGACGTAGCCGGCTTGCGCCGAACAGAGAAACGCGCAAAATGCGCCGAATTCCGCCGGGTCGCCCAGCCGCCCGGCAGGGATCGAAGCCCGCCGCGCCGTCTCCTCCGCTTCCAAGCTGCGGCCGGCGGCTTGCGCGGCTTTCGCCAGCGTGCCTTTCAGCCGGTCGGTGGCGAAGGCGCCGGGCAGCAGGTTATTGACGGTGACGCCGCGGCCGGCGATTTGCCGCGCCAGCACGGCGACGAAGCCGGTCAGTCCGCCGCGCGCCCCGGCCGACAGTCCCAGTTGCAGCACGCTGGGGCCTTTGACCTGGGCGGAGGTGATGTTGACCACCCGGCCGAAGCCGCGCGCCGCCATGGCGTCCACCGTCGCCTTCATCAACTCGATGGGGGCCAGCATGTTGGCGTCCAACGCGGCCAGCCATTCGCCGCGGCCCCAATCGCGAAAATCCCCCGGCGGCGGGCCGCCGCAATTGTTCACCAGAATATCCGGGTCGGGG
>CALGOL010000639.1 GCA_937960755.1 uncultured Azospirillum sp. | reverse complement strand
GCCCGCCCCCGCGCCATGGGCCGCGCCGCCGGTCGCCGCCTTCTTCGGCGCGGGCCTGCATCCGCTTGGCGTAGCAGGCTTCGCAGACCCGGAAGCGGTAATTGGCCTTGAGTTTGACGCCGCAGGACGGGCAGGCGCGGGCGAGGCTGCGCTCCGCCAATGTGCGTTCAATAAAGGCGTTGAGCGCGGCGCGCCGCTCCTGACACAATTCCATCTCAGGATAAGCTTCGGGGAAGCGGTAGGCCAGCCAAGCGTATGAGGTCAGCTTTTTCACCGCCCGTTCGGCGCGCTCCAACTCCACGTCGGTGCCGACATGGTGATGGAACTTCTCCGCTTCGTCCGGCGCCGGGTTGGGCTTGCCCATGCCCTGATTATGCGCCCAGATTTTCAGCAGGGTCATGCTGTCGGCGTCGCGCACGTCGATGGGGCAGCGCGCCAGCAAATCGCGCACCGCCAAGGGCAGCTTGGCGCGGTCCACCGCCACCGCCGCCTGAATGCGGTCCTCCAGATCGGTCATGCGGAAGGTCTGGTGGGCGCGCAACAACTCCTGTCCCGCGGTGCGCAGCACCTTCGCCAAGCTTTCCGTCTGCAATTCGGCGGCGATGGCCTCGACATGGATCAGATTGGGGGAAATCCACGGCCGCGGGTCGGCGGGCTGGTCGGGCGGGGTGGTCAGCGCCCGGCGGACGGGGTTGATGTTTTCGCCGTCCAGCACCGCGACGCGGCCGTCTTCCTGGATGCCGAAGCGCCCGGCCCGGCCGCCGATCTGGCGGATTTCCGATCCGTTGAGGTCGCGCTCCTCCTTGCCGTCATATTTGCGGGTGGTGGAGAGCACGACGCGGGCCACCGGCAGGTTCAACCCCATGCCGATGGCGTCGGTGGCCACCAGCACGTCGGCCTGACCGTCGCGAAAACGCCTCGCCTCGGCGCGGCGCACTTCCGGCGACAGCGCGCCGTAAATCACCGCGACGTTATGGTCGCGGGCGAGCAGTTCGCGCCGCAAGCCCATGACGTCGCGGCGGGAAAAGGCGATGACGGCGTCGCCCTTCTTCACCGTGTCCAGCGTCACCGGGGCTTCCTGCACCCGCAAGGGGGATTTGCGGGTGAATTCGACGATCTCCAGCTCTTCGCCCAAGGCGAGCGCCAGTTTTTGCACGTATGGGATGGCGTCGGGGGAGCCGGTCATCACCACTTCGGGCGCTGCGACGCCGGCCACCGCCTGAGTCCACGCCCAGCCGCGATCAAGGTCGCCGATCATCTGGATTTCATCCACCACCACGCAGCCCCAAATCCGCTGGGTGTTGACCATTTCGATGGTGGAGGAGACGAAATCGGCCCCAGGGCGCACGTCGCGCTCCTCGCCGGTAATCAGCGAACAGCCGCGGCCGCGGGTCTCCAACGCCTCCTGGCCCTCCAGCGCCAGCAAGCGCAACGGCGCCAGGTAGCAGCCGCTTTCGGCGGCGGCCAGCCGGTCCATCGCGGCGTGCGTTTTACCGGAATTGGTCGGGCCGACGAACAGCCGCAGCTTGCGGATCAAGGCGCGGGCGGCGGGGAAACCGTCAAGATAGACGCCAAGACCCGAAGCGTCCTCCAGCTTTTCCCGCCGCACCCGCACGCCGGCCCGCGCGGCGGCCACGGCGAAGGTTTCCTCCAGCGCGTCCAACAGGGCTTGCAGCCGGGGAATGCGCCCGCCGAACGACGCGGCGCGCACCAACTCGTCAACGAAGCCCTTGGGTCGCCAAGCCTCTCCC
>CALGOL010000638.1 GCA_937960755.1 uncultured Azospirillum sp. | reverse complement strand
GGAGCGGCGCCGCAATCTGCGCCGCAGCTGGCGGCCTGACGGCGAACTGGGAGCGGCGCGTCTTCGCCGCCGCTCCCGGTCGTCGGTTTACGCCGCCCGCTTGGCGCGCTCGCGCAATTCGCCCAACAGCCGGTCGAACTGCTGACGCAATTCGGCGGTCTGCGACTTCAGGTGATTGCAGGCCGTCGCCACCGTGTCGGCGGTGCCCAGCGTGTCGTCGGCGCAGGCCGACACGTCGCCGATTTCCTCCGCGATGCGCTGGGCGCCGTGCGCGGCTTCCTGCACCGAGCGGGCGATTTCCCCCATGCAGGAGTTTTGTTCTTCCACCGCCGCGGCGATGGCGCCGGCCGAATCATTGACGCCGCGGATGGTGTTCTCAATCCGTTCAATCGCCACCACGGTGGCGCTGGTGTTGCTTTCCACCGATTGGATGATGCGGCTGATTTCCTCGGTCGCCTGCGCCGTCTGATTGGCGAGGCTTTTCACTTCCGACGCCACGACCGCAAAGCCTTTGCCGGCCTCCCCGGCCCGCGCCGCTTCAATGGTGGCGTTGAGCGCCAAAAGGTTGGTTTGGCTGGCGATGGAGTTGATGAGGTTCACCACTTCGCCGATTCGCTTGGTGGCTTCGGCCAATTGCCGCACGGTGGCGGTGGTCTGGCCGGCTTCGTCCATCGCCCGCTTGGCGATGACCGCCGATTGTTCGACCTGACGGCCGATTTCCTTGGCCGACGCCGACAATTCTTCCGTCGCGGTCGCCACCGTCTGCACGTTGGCCGAGGTTTGCGAGGTCGCCGCCGACACCGAAGAGCTTTTCACCTGCGTGCGGTTGGCGCTATCGGAAAGATTGCGCGACGCCGAATCCAGCTTGCCGGTTTCGTTGGTCACGCTGGCGATGACGCCTTGCACCCGGCTTTGCACGTCGTCGGCCATGCGCGACAGGGCGAGGCGCTCGCGCTCGTCCCCTTCGCGCTTCAAGCGCTGCTGCTCGTCGATCAACTGACGGTTCTGTTCGGTGTTGTCACGAAACACCGCGATGGCTTGCGCCATCGAGCCGAACTCGTCCGACCGGCCTTCGCCGGGAATCTTGATGCGGGTGTCGCCGCCAGCCAACTGCTTCATGGCTTGGGCGAAGCCGTTGACGGCGCCGGAGACTTGGCTGGAAATCATATAGGCGAATCCGGCCACCAGCGCCGACACCACCGCAACGATTCCCGCCAACACCCCGGAATTGCGCCAGAACGCCGCGTCCACGTCGTCCACATAAACGCCGGTGACCACGGTCCATTGCCAGGGCTGGAACATCGCGGCGTAGCTGCGTTTGGGGAGCGGCGTTTCAGAGCCCGCCCGCGGAAAGCGATAGGAGACGAATCCGCCGCCCTTTTGCGCCGCCAAAACCAACTCGCGGGCGAAGTACACGCCGTCGCTGTCAGCCTTGCCCCACAGATTAGCGCCTTCGACAGTGGCGACCGGATGGGCGATGGTCACCGCTTGCGTGTCGGTGATAACCACGTAATCGCCATTGGCGTAACGCATCTTGCGAATGTCGGCGATGGCGAGTTGTTTCGCCTCCGCTTCGCTGATGCGCCCAGAACGGTGCATGTCGTATTTCTGCTCAATGGAAGCCGTGGCGACTGTCACGACGTTTTTCAGCATCGCTTCGATGCCATCCATCTGCGTTTTCTTTACATGCCAAATACTAAGCAACCCTAGGGATAGCAATGCGCTGGTCGTAATTAAAATAAGAACGGCCAATCGCGCCCGCAGCGACCAGGACGATATCATAGCTGATCTCCGGCAGTTTCATTCTTACTTATTTGTTCATTTAGCTTTAATTAATTTTGTAGGTAATACCAGTGAAATTTTTAATAATTTGCGCGATACGCCATTGGTTTATTATGCATACATACAACTAATAAAGCGTATTATTGCTAGCAATAAAATTGCTCAACGCTGCAAGCGGCTTGCTCGCCATCGTCAAAGGTTTCCTCTATGATCGCCGCCGACCGTCCGGTCGCCCCCCTTTCACTCCCGCTCATCCTCGCGCCCATGCCGCTGATTCGCCCCGCCGCCGCCGCCGATTTGCCCGCCTGCCGGGAGATTTACGCCTATCATGTGCTGAACGGCGTCGGCACCTTTGAAGAGACGCCGCCCGACGCGGCGGAATTCGCCCAGCGCTTCGCCGCGGTGACCGATTGCGGCCTGCCCTGGCTGGTCGCCGAAAAGGCCGGGGCGATCATGGGTTATGTCTACGCCAGCGCTTACCTGACCCGCTCCGCCTATCGCTTCACCGTGCAGGATTCGATTTATGTGGCGCCGGATGCGGTGGGGGGCGGCGTCGGCCGCGCCTTGCTCTGCGCGCTGGTGGCGCGCTGCGAAGAATTGGGTTTTCGCCGTATGGTGGCGATTATCGGCGGGTCGGAAAACGCCGGGTCGCGCGGGTTGCATCGCGCTTGCGGCTTCGTTGACGCGGGCGTGCTGCCGGCGGTGGGCTTCAAGTTCGGCCAGTGGCGCGACGGCGTGCTGATGCATCGCCCGCTGGGCGAAGGCGCCGACACTTTGCCGACCCAAGACCCCGCCGCCCGGCTGACGCCGCTGCGCTGAAACCATGCCGCCAGTCTTTTCGCCTTTGCCGATTGATGCGGCGCTGCCGGCATTGCTGGCGGCGTTGGCCGATGTCGGCGCCGCGGTGCTGCAAGCCCCGCCCGGCGCCGGCAAAACCACCCGCGTGCCTTTGGCGCTGCTGGATCAGCCGTGGCGCGGCGACGGCAAGATTCTGGTGG
>CALGOL010000637.1 GCA_937960755.1 uncultured Azospirillum sp. | reverse complement strand
CGGTTGCGCCACAGCCAGCCGAAAGCCGCGGCGCCGCCGATCAGCCAAAGCAGCGCCAGCACCGCCAGCGCCGTCACCGATCCTCCTCCAGCGCCGCCAGCAACTCCCGCTCCAATCCGTAATAGCGCGCCTTGTCGAGGAACGCCGGCCGCAGGCCGGTGGGACGGTGCCGCCCCAGCACGCGGCCGCGGTCGTCTTCGCCCAAATATTCGAAAACGTAGAGGTCCTGCATGATGATGACGTCGCCTTCCATCCCCATGACTTCGGTGACGTGGGTGATTTTGCGGGCGCCGTCGCGCTGGCGCTGGACTTGAACAATAAGATCGACCGCCGAGGCGATTTGCTCGCGCACCGCCCGGCTGGGCAGGTTGAAACCGCCCATGGCGATCATGTTTTCCAGCCGGCTGGTCGCTTCGCGCGGGGTGTTGGCGTGCAGCGTCCCCATCGAGCCGTCATGCCCGGTGTTCATCGCCTGCAACAAGTCGAAGGCTTCCGGCCCGCGCACTTCGCCGACGATGATGCGTTCGGGGCGCATGCGCAGGCAGTTGCGCACCAGATCGCGCATGGTGATTTCGCCGACGCCTTCCAGATTTTTCGGTCGCGTCTCCAACCGCACCACATGGGGTTGCTGCAATTGCAGTTCGGCGGCGTCTTCGCAGGTGACGATGCGTTCGTGACTGTCGATAAAGCGGGTCAGGCAGTTGAGCAGGGTGGTTTTGCCGGAGCCGGTGCCGCCGGAAATCACGATGTTGCAACGGCTGGCGGCGGCGATGCGCAGCAGTGTCCCGCCCTTGGGCGACAGCGAGCCGAAGCCGACCATCTTCTCCATGGTCAGCTTTTCGCGTTTGAACTTGCGAATGGTCAGGGTCGGACCGTCCAGCGCCAGCGGCGGCGCGATCACGTTGACGCGCGAACCGTCCGCCAGCCGGGCGTCGCAAATCGGGTTGGATTCGTCCACCCGCCGCCCCACCGCGCCGACGATGCGCTGGCAGACGTTCATAAGCTGGGCGTTGTCGCGAAAGCGGATCGGCGTCAGCTCCACCTTGCCGTCGACTTCGATGTAAACCTTGTCCGCGCCGTTCACCATGATGTCGGCGATGTCGTCGCGAGCGAGCAGCGGCTCCAGCGGCCCCAGTCCCAACACGTCGTTGCAGATGTCGCGCACCAACTCGTCTTCCTTCGACGGGCTGACGGCGACGCCTTTAACGGCGATGATCTCACGGCAGATGTCGGCCAGTTCGTCGCGTTTGGCGTCGGGATTCAGCCGGCCGAGCTGCGTCAGATCGACGGTGTCGAGCAGCGCTTCGAACACCTTGGTTTTGATTTCATACCAGGGGTCGTCGGCGACGGAAGACGGGGCGAGCGTCGGAACCGTCACCGAAGTCGGCGGCGCGATCGCCGGGCGTTC
>CALGOL010000636.1 GCA_937960755.1 uncultured Azospirillum sp. | reverse complement strand
TGGCGCCGCGCATCCGCGACGTCGCCCTGGCCTGGGCGGTCGCCGAAGCCTCGGTCGCGGAAATCGACCAGATCAACATCCTGCAAGCCGCCCTGCTGGCGATGACCCGCGCGGTGGAGAAACTGGCGGTCGCCCCGACATGCGCGCTGATTGACGGCAACCGGGCGCCCAAGGCCCTGCCCTGCCCGGCGCAAACCATCGTCAAAGGCGATTCCCGCAGCCTGTCCATCGCCGCCGCGGCGATTCTCGCCAAGACCGAGCGGGACCGAATCATGACCGAGCTGGACAGCGAGTTTCCCGGCTACGGCTGGGCGCGCAACGCCGGCTACCCGACCGCGGCGCATTTGGCGGCGCTGCGGAGCCTCGGCGCAACCCCTTGGCATCGCCGCAGTTTCGGCCCTGTCGCGGCGTTGCTGTCGGGAGACTCTGTGTGAATTTCGCCACAGGTTTTTGGGTTTGTTAACCATAACCGACGTTGAGAGCGTTTCGCAGTTGACCCGAGTCGCAGATTCTACGATTCTCTCTTTCACCGATTCTCCGCTTTTCAAAAAAGAAGATTCCCATGAGTGCTAAGTCAAAAGCGCCAGTCGACACGATTCTTCGCGGCGACTGTATCGATATTTTGAATAGTCTGCCGGAATCTTCGGTGGATCTTATTTTTGCTGATCCTCCTTATAACTTGCAGTTGGGCGGTGAATTACTGCGCCCGAACCATTCCCGCGTTGACGGGGTTGAAGAATCTTGGGATAAATTTGAAGATTTCGCCGCCTACGACGCCTTCACGCGCGCCTGGATGAAAGCCGCGCGGCGGGCGCTGAAGCCCACCGGCAGCCTGTGGGTGATCGGCAGCTACCACAATATTTTCCGCGTCGGCGCGGTGTTGCAGGACGCCGGATTTTGGATTCTGAACGACGTGGTGTGGCGCAAGTCCAACCCCATGCCCAATTTCCGCGGCACCCGCTTCGCCAACGCCCATGAAACGCTGATTTGGGCGGCGCGCGATAAGGAGAGCCGCTATCGCTTCAACTATGAAGCGATGAAGAACATGAACGACGATCTGCAAATGCGGTCGGACTGGCTGTTGCCGATCTGCACCGGGTCGGAACGGCTGAAGGGCGCCGACGGCCGCAAAGCGCACCCGACGCAAAAGCCGGAAGCCTTGCTTTACCGGGTGATTATGGCGTCCAGCAAGCCGGGCGACGTGGTGCTTGACCCGTTCTTTGGCACCGGCACCACCGGCGCCGTCGCCAAGCGCTTGGGCCGCCACTGGATCGGCATCGAGCGGGATGAGGAATACGCCCAGGCCGCCCAGGCGCGCATCGACATGATCGAGCCGCTGGCCGATCCCGAAGCGTTGGAGGCGCCAGCCAAGCGCGCCGCGCCGCGCATTCCCTTTGGCTGCCTGCTGGAGCGCGGTTTGCTGCGCCCGGGAACCGTGCTGACCGACCCGCGCGGCGAATTCGCCGCCAAGGTGCGGGCGGACGGCACGCTGGTGGGGGAGAACCATCGCGGGCGGCATCACGGCTCCATCCATCAGGTGGGCGCGGCGATGACCGGCGCGCCTGCGTGCAACGGCTGGACTTTTTGGCATTTCAACGATAAAGGCGACCGTAAGCCCATCGACCTGCTGCGCGCCAAAGTGCGCGAGGAGCTGGAGCCGCCGCGGCAACAGTAAAAGCCGTGACCGGGTCCGCTCAATGGTCATATAACCAAGGGCGCGACAGGGGGGACGGCATGGATCGGGTGCGGGTCGGTCTGTCTGTGGTGGTGACCGCGGTCGCCGACGGCGCGCC
>CALGOL010000635.1 GCA_937960755.1 uncultured Azospirillum sp. | reverse complement strand
TTTTCAGCAACGTTTTTCATGAGGTGGCCCCCCGCCTTCGCGGGGGTGACGAAGGTTAATCTTTTGGTGAACCGGTATAAATCCCAACAAAGAAACCCCGCCGAAGCGAACGCCGCGGCGGGGTTTCTTTTTGAACCGAAGGTCCGGCGCTTAGCGGCGCAGGCCCAGGCGTTCGATCAAGGTCGCGTAACGCTCCCGGCTCTTCTTCTTCAGATAGTCGAGCAGCGAGCGGCGCTGACCAACCATGATGAGCAGGCCGCGGCGCGAGTGGAAGTCCTTCTTATGGGTCTTCAGGTGTTCGGTCAGATTGGCGATGCGCTCCGACAGAATGGCCACCTGCACTTCCGGCGAGCCGGTGTCGGCTTCGGCGCGGGCGTATTCCTTGATAACTTCCTGCTTGCGTTCAGGCGTAATCGACATCGGGGTCTCCTAAATATCACACGTTGAGAACGCGCACCGGCTTCACCTCGGCTCCGTCGATCCTGGCCAGCGCCACCGGGGTTTCCCCCAACGACGCGAACACCGTCTCGCCCTCCGCAGCGCCGTCGCCCAAGCCTTTCAGCCGGGCGCGGTCCTGACGGGTGACCAGCAGGATCGATTGACCGTGGCGCATCCTGTGCGCTTCCGCCTCCGTCAGGGCCAACGCCGGGATGTCGTCCAGCGCGGTCGCCAACGGCAACAGAAGGTCTTGAAGGGCGGCGTTATCGTCCATCGCCGCCAGTTCGTCCAGTGAAATCGCCTTGTCCAGCGTAAATCTTCCCACCGACAGCCGACGCAGGTAGGAAACATGACCCGCCGTGCCCAAGGCTTCCGCCAAATCGCGGGCCAGCGCCCGCACATAGGTGCCTTTGCCGCAGGTGACGTCGAACGTCGCGTGGTCGGCGTCCGGCATGTCGACCAGCTCGAAACGGTCGATTCGCACGGTGCGCGGCTCGAGATCGACAACGTCGCCTTCCCGCGCGATGTCGTAGGCCCGCTCGCCATCGACTTTAAGCGCCGAGAACTGCGGCGGAATTTGCTGGATAAAGCCTTCAAACGCCGGCAGTTGCGCCAGAATCGCCTCGCGGCTGGGCCGCACGGCGGAACGGGCGATGACCTCGCCCTCGGCGTCGTCGGTGGTCCGCTGCTCGCCCCACGCGACGGTGAAACGATAGACCTTGGTCCCATCCATGGCGAACGACACCGTCTTGGTGGCTTCGCCGAAGGCGATAGGCAGCACCCCCGACGCCAGCGGGTCGAGCGTGCCGCCATGGCCCGCTTTCTCGGCGTTCAGCAAACGGCGCGCCTTCGCCAACGCTTGGGTGGAGGTCAGGCCCAACGGCTTGTCGAGCACCAGCCAGCCATGGATCGGCAGCCCTTTACGCTTACGCGCCACGGGAGTTTTCCTCGTCTTCGCCGTCGTCTTTGTTGTGAGGCTCAAGATCGCGCGCCACATCCGGGCTGTGCAGAATGGCGTCGATGCGGCCGGCGTAATCGAACGACACGTCGGCTTCGAAGCTCAGCGACGGGGCGAAACGCAGGCTCAACGACTTGGCCAACTGGCCGCGCAAAAAGGGCGCGGCGCGCCGCAGCGCCGCCAGAGCCGAGCCCAGCTTGCCGCCGCCCAGCGGCGTGACGAAAGCGGTGGCGGCGCGCAGGTCGGGGCTGATGCGCACCTCGGTCACCGTGACGTTGAGGTTGAGCAAGTCGGGATCGCGGAAGTCGCCGCGTTGCAGGATGGCCGCCAACTCGTGGCGCAGTTCTTCGCCGACCCGCAATTGACGCTGGGACGGCGGCTTGCCGGCGCGGAAGGCGCCGTCGGTTCTGCTGGACATTTGCTTGTTCTCCTTACCGTCGCCGGGGGCTCAAGCCCACAGCAGCGGAACCTCGTAAGCGGCGGCTTTGCGGTCGGCGCTGACCAGCGTCATCCCCTCCGCCAGAGCTTGGGCAAACAACATGCGATCAAAGGGGTCTTTGTGATGGAGGGGGAGTTTGCGCAAGCGGGCGATATGAGCCAGTTCGACACCCAGAAACGTCACGCCGAACGCCGTCAGCGGCTCCTGCATGTCGTCGTCAATTTCCAGCCTGCCGAGACTGGCCTTGATCGCCACTTCCCAAGGGGTGACGACGCTGACGTAAAGCTGTGCGTCAGGCGCCGCCAAACGGTGACGAACCGCAGGTTTAAGCTTCGGATCGTCCAACAGCATCCACAGCACGACATGCGTGTCCAGCAGCAGCTTCATGAACTTCCTCATCCGGCCACGGCTCATCCGCTCCGACGCCGTACAGCGGTTTCAGCATATCGTCTGGCAGGGGAGCGCCAAAATCCGATCCCAGCCTGATCTTGCCCTTCATAAGACCGAAAGGCAGAACCTTGGGAGTCGCACTTGAGACAACGTCCTCCGCCAGCCGCAACCGCTTGTCGTCGGGGCCTTGCAGGATGATTTCCTCACCGGCGGCGGCGCGGCGGAATAGCTCCTCCAACCGCTCCGCCGCTTCGGCGACCGTATAGACGTCGGGCATCTCGCACGCCCTCCCATCCGATAGAAAACACCATCCGCCAGCTTACAGCACGCGGGCGATTTCCTCTATCTCGAAGGCTTCGATAACGTCGCCGGCCTGGATGTTGTCATAGTTCTCGAACGCCATGCCGCATTCATAACCTTCGCGCACTTCTTTGACTTCGTCCTTGAAGCGCTTGAGGGTCTTGAGCGTGCCTTCGTGAATGACGACGTTGTCGCGCAGCAGGCGGACGCCGGCGCCGCGCTTGACCTGGCCTTGGGTGATGATGCAGCCCGCCACCTTGCCGACCTTGGTGATGTTGAACACCTCGCGGATCGTCGCGTAGCCGATGAAGTTTTCCCGCAACGTCGGGGCCAACAGACCGGTCAGCGCCTGCTTCACGTCGTCGATCACGTTGTAGATGATCGAGTAGTAGCGGATTTCCACGCCGTCGCGCTTGGCCATGTCGCGGGCCTGCGGATTGGCGCGGACGTTGAAGCCGATAATCATGGCGTTGGAGGCGTTCGCCAGCGTCACGTCGGATTCGTTGATCGCGCCCACCGAAGCGTGCAACACCCGCACCTTCACCTCGGCGTTATCCTGGGTGATCTTCTCCAGCGACGTGGAAATGGCTTCGATGGAGCCCTGCACGTCGCCCTTGATGACCACCGGCAGTTCCTTGGCCTCGCCGGCCTGGATGCGCTGGAACATGTCCTGCAACGAGCCGCGCGCCGACGCCGCGTTGGCGGCTTCACGCTTCTTGCGCTGACGGAAGTCGGCGATTTCGCGGGCGCGGGCTTCCGAATCGACAACCGTGAAGTCGTCGCCCGCCAGCGGCGTGCCGTTGAGACCCAACACCTCCACCGGCGTCGCCGGCGTGGCCTGATCGACGTTCTGGCCGCGGTCGTTAACCAGCGCGCGCACCCGGCCCCATTCGGAGCCCGTCACAAACACGTCGCCGACCTTCAGCGTGCCGCGCTGCACCAGCACCGTGGCGACCGAGCCGCGACCGCGCTCCAGCTTGGCTTCGACCACCACGCCTTCGCCGGCGCGGGTGGGGTTGGCCCGCAGCTCCAAGATTTCCGCTTGCAGCAGGATCGCTTCTTCCAGCTTATCCAGATTGCGCTTGGCCTTGGCCGACACGTGGATTTCCTGCACGTCGCCGCCCAGCGATTCGACCACGAGATCGTGCTGCAACAGCTCTTGACGCACCCGGTCGGGCTTGGCGTCGGGCAGATCGATCTTGTTGATCGCCACGATGATCGGCACTTTGGCCGCTTTGGCGTGATGGATGGCTTCGATGGTCTGCGGCATGACGCCGTCGTTCGCCGCCACCACCAACACCACCACGTCGGTGACGTTAGCGCCGCGCGCCCGCATCTCAGTGAACGCGGCGTGGCCGGGGGTGTCGATGAAAGTGATCTTGCCGCCCGAAGCCAACGTCACCTGATAGGCGCCGATGTGCTGGGTGATGCCGCCGGCTTCGCCCGACACCACGTCGGTCTGGCGCAGCGCGTCCAACAGCGAGGTCTTGCCGTGATCGACGTGGCCCATGATGGTGACCACCGGCGCGCGCGGCAGCAGCGTGTTGTCGTCGTCGTCGGCGACGCGCAGGCCGATTTCAACGTCGGAGTCGGCGACGCGGCGGACGCGGTGGCCGAATTCGGCGATCACCAGTTCGGCGGTGTCGGCGTCGATAGTCTGGTTGATGGTGGCCATCACGCCCATGCGCATCAACGACTTGATGACGTCGGCGCCGCGTTCGGCCATACGGTTGGCGAGCTCCTGCACGGTGATGACTTCGGGCAGCACGACGTCGCGCGTCACCTTGGTCTGCTCCTGCCGGCTCATCTGGCGCAGGCGCTCCTTTTCGCGGGCGCGGCGCACCGCCGCCAGCGAACGGGTGCGCTCGGCCCCGCCGTCGTCGCTCAACGCCTGCGACACCGTCAGCTTGCCCGGACGGCGCCGAT
>CALGOL010000634.1 GCA_937960755.1 uncultured Azospirillum sp. | reverse complement strand
TGCATCGACCTCGTCGCCTTCGGGAGAGCAGCCAACCGATTACGCCATGTATAAGACCCACAAAGGAACCCTCTCGCCCTTGGGGGCAATCAGGTACACATATCTTTTGCAGCTTTGATTTTCCTATCTTTTTCCTCGTCGCCCCGGCGAAGGCCGGGGTCCAGGGCAATTCGGATAAGTGTCTGAAAAGGCGGGATACCGGCCTTCGCCGGTATGACGGTGAAAGGGTCAAAAATCAGTTCAATGCATAAGACGTGCGCATGCCGTAGCGTTGGGGGAGAGGGCTCCAACCGCGCCCTCACACCAAACCTTTAACCGACAGGAGGCTCTTTATGGCGGCGAAGCGATTGAGTTTCTGGGAGCCGGCGGGCTTCGCCGCCGGTATGGCGCTGGGGTTGGCGGCTTTCGCCGCTCTGGCCGGGGAAAACGCCTTGGTCTCCATCGACAAATACGCCTTCGACCCGCAGACGCTAACGGTGAAGGCGGGAACGACGGTGATTTGGGCGAATAATGAAAAGCGCACCAGCCACGACGTCACCATACCCTCGCTGGGCAAGGCGTCGGATCGGCTGATGTCGGGCGACGGCTTCTCTGTGCGCTTCGATACGCCGGGACGTTACCCGTATTTCTGCGAATCGCACAAAACCATGCCGTCGATGCACGGCGAAGTGATCGTCACCGACTGACGCCGGAAAATGAAAGGCGGGCCGCTTCGGTTGTCCCGTCGCCTGCCCGCCCCCGGTCTCACCCAAAAAGATATATGGCCCAACAAACAATTTTGGACCAGCCCTTTTTGAAGGGTTCCAGAAAAATTTCCGGAACCCCTCTATGGTTTTATTCCAGCCCTTCGAACAGCGCGGTGGACAGATAGCGCTCGGCGAAGGACGGGATGATGGCGACGATCAGCTTGCCTTCGTTTTCCGGCCGGGCGCCGATCTCCAAGGCCGCCGCCAGCGCCGCGCCCGACGAAATGCCCACCGGCAGCCCTTCCAACCGCGCCACTTTGCGGGCGGTCTCAAAAGCCCGCTGATTGGACACGCGAATCACTTCGTCGATCAGGTCTTTTTCCAGAATATCCGGCACGAAGCCGGCGCCGATGCCTTGGATCTTGTGCGGACCCGGCAGGCCGCCCGACAGCACCGGGCTGTCTTCCGGCTCGACCGCCACCACCTTAAAGCCGGGCTTGCGCGCCTTCAGCACTTGGCCGACGCCGGTCAGGGTGCCGCCGGTGCCGACGCCCGACACCAGAATGTCGACCTTGCCGGCGGTGTCGTTCCAGATTTCCTCCGCCGTGGTGTTGCGGTGGATTTCCGGGTTCGCCGGGTTCTTGAACTGTTGCAGCATGTAATGGTTGGAATCGCCGGCCGCCAGTTCTTCCGCCTTGCGGATGGCGCCCTTCATGCCTTCCGCCGCCGGGGTGAGCAGCAATTCGGCGCCCAGCAGCTTCAGCATCTTGCGGCGCTCGATCGACATGCTTTCCGGCATGGTCAAGATCAGCTTGTAGCCCTTGGCGGCGGCGACGAAGGCCAGCGCGATGCCGGTGTTGCCCGAGGTCGGCTCCACCAGCACGGTCTTGCCGGGTTCGATCTTGCCTTCCCGTTCGGCGGCCTCGATCATCGCCGCGCCGATGCGGTCCTTGACGCTGGCCAGCGGATTAAAAAACTCCAGCTTGCCGACGATGTCGGCCTTCACGCCTGCGTCCGCCGCCAAACGGCCGACCCGCACCAAAGGGGTCGCGCCGATGGTGTCGAGAATGCCGTCGTAGATGCGTCCACGGAACTGAGGGGCGGCCATGATTGTCACTCCATCCTTGTCGTTGTTCTGCATGCCGGTCGTTGCTTTAGCGCCGCTGGGCGGCATTCAACACTATGAACACCGTACTCCATGCGCCAATATTTTACAAACCAATTCGCACATTCCCCATTTATCAGATAGAGAAGTCAACTCTATCCTCGCTTTCGCTCTCCACCCCGGCGGTGCGGGCGCGCACGCACAAGTCTTCGATGGAGACGTTGTCGAGACGGGCCATGCACTCTTCCTGCAATTCGCCCCACAGCGGCCGCACCACCTTATGACCCAGGATTGAGCCGGCGGGTTCTTCAATCGGATCAGTCGCTTGCTCCATGGCGCGCACGACGCGGACGATTTCGCCCAGCGTGATGCGGCGGCGCTCCCGCGCCAGACGATAGCCGCCGCGCGGCCCGCGCACCCCGGCCAGCACGCCTTCGCGCACCAACTGCTGCAACACCTGTTCGAGATAGCGCTTGGGGATGCCCTGACGACGGGTGATTTCACCGGACTGCACCGGCTCCGCCCCGGCGTTGTACGCGATGTCGAGCACCGCTTCGATGGCGAACATCAGTTTTTTCGATATCCTCAGCATCGCCCCTAAAGCCTTTCACACGCTGCGTCGCAGGATTTCCATAGTTTACGCAGATTTACATGTGCAATGACCAGAAGCAAGGGGGGGGCGGAAAATTTCACCCCGCCAAATGACGCGGATTATCCGGCAAAAGCTGCCCGCCCCGCCGCGGCGACAGGAAAACAATATTGAAATCAATGAAATAGTTTTCGGAACAAAAATTGCTTATCCGTTTCCGCCCGCGCTGTTCGCCGTCGGAGATGCGTCATGTTGACCGAGCTGCAATCCATCGGCGCCGTCAAGGCCGCCGCCGCCTACCGCCGCCAAGCGCCGGGCGCTTCCGCCGCCGCCGGAGAGCAAACCCGCGGTTTCGGCGTGATTGAAGACATGGTCACGCTGTCGCCGCAGGCTTTGGCGCTGCTGAAGAACGGCGCCGACGGCGCGACCGCGCCGACTGAAACCCCCACCACCGAGGAGAATGTCGCCAAGCGGAGCGCCCCCAGCGATCCGTTCCGCGCCTTCCGCGGCGCCGACGGCGAACTCTCGCTGGAGGCGGCGATGCAGTTGCAGATGCTGCCGCGCCATCTGCGCAAGGCGGGGGAACTGATGCGCGAGGCGTCGTCGCTGCGCGACGAGGTCAACAAGATGTCCGAAGACCCGGCGACCGATCCTGAAAAGCTGGCGGAGCGTCAGGCGGAATACGCGTCCGCCATGGGCGCGCTGTGGGAAGAACTGGAGAAACTGGGCCTCACCAAGAAAATGGGCGCCGCCGACATGAGCATGGACGACCTGCTTGACGCCGGCTTCAACGGACTGATCGCGCTGGATGAAGGCGAGGCCCCGGCCAAGCTGGCCGACGACGCCGACAAAGTGGCGCGACTGGCTGGCGCAACCGAGCGGCGCAACCCCGCTGACGATTCGCCGGCCGCCTGGGCGCTCGACCGCGGCTTCGAGTGACGTTGGCGAACCGTACCGCGTGTTTATCCGAGCAATTGCTCATAAAGGTCCCCCCAGCCGGGGTTGTCCTTAACGATGAGCGCGATTTTCCACGCGCGCGGCCAATGCTTGATATTCTTTTCGCGTTGGATGGCGGCGCCGATATCGTCATACCGTTCGCAGTAGACGAGGCGTTTCAAGCCGTATCGTTTGGCGAACCCGTCCGCAACGCCTTCTTTGCGCTCCCAAACCCGACGGGGCAAGCCGGCGGTTACGCCGACGTAAAGCGCGCCGTCCGGGCGATTGGTCATGATGTAAACCCAGCCGCCTTTCATAATCGCCTCAGTCATCATTATCTATGAAAGAGCAATTTAGCCTCGTCATGGCCGGGCTTGACCCGGCCATCGCCGCTCCGCCAAGCCCCCGAGGCGAGATGCCCGGATCAAGTCCGGGCATGACGAAAAGACGGGAGCGGCGATAACGAGGTAAACGCACGCCAAGCCCTTTACTGTCCCTCGTCCCGCCGCCCGCCCC
>CALGOL010000633.1 GCA_937960755.1 uncultured Azospirillum sp. | reverse complement strand
TTCTATGCCAGCCAATTCCAGCAGCCAATAATGCCAGGGCGGGACGCCCATCCCCTGAGGTGGTCCCCGTTGACCGGACAGTTTGCTAAGCTTGGTTCGCCCATAGAAGGACGAACCCGATGGCGGGACAACGGAAGCGGTATTCAGCGGATTTTAAGGCCACGGTTGCGCTTGAAGCGATCCGGGGCGAATTGACGATTGCGCAGCTCGTTGCGAAACACGGCGTACATCAGACGCTGATCCACGGCTGGAAGAAGCAGGCGCTGGATGGTATGGCCGGGGTGTTTTCGGCCAAGGCGGAGGCGCCTGTGCCGGTCGCTAGCGCCGAGATCGAGAAGCTGCACGCGAAGATCGGCGAGTTGGTGGTGGAACGGGATTTTTTGCGCAGGGCCTCCGGTCGATGAGCGTCGGTCGGAGGCGGGAGATGGTCGAGCCCGAACACCCCGGACTTTCAATTTTTCGGCAATGCGCGCTGTTGTCGATCAGCCGCTCGCATTACTACGGGCCGGTACGGGGCGAGAGCGCCGAGAATCTGGCGCTGATGCGGGTGATCGACGCGCAGTTCATGGAGGCGCCATGGTGCGGGAGCCGTCAGATGACGCGCCATCTGCGCCGTCAGGGCCATAACGTCAATCGAAAGCGTATTCGTCGGTTGATGATCAAAATGGGGTTAGCGGCGGTTTATCAACGTCCAAAGACGACGGTTCCCAATCCGGAGCATAAAGTCTGGCCGTATCTGTTGCGCGACATGAAAATTGATCGTCCAAATCAGGTCTGGTGTACCGATATTACCTAAATTCCGATGCGCAAGGGCTTCCTGTATTTAGTTGCCGTGATGGACTGGGCGACGCGCAAGGTGCTGGCGTGGCGCCTATCCAACACCATGGACGTCGAATTCTGCATCGAGGCGCTGGAAGAGACGATGGCTCGTCACGGTAAACCGGAGATCTTCAACACCGATCAGGGCAGCCAGTTCACCAGCCCCCGCTTCACCAGCATCTTGACCAGCGCCGGCATTCGGGTGTCGATGGACGGACGTGGACGCTGGATGGACAATGTCTTTATCGAACGGCTGTGGCGGTCATTGAAATACGAATGTGTGTACATTCATGCCTTCGAGACCGGTAGAGAAGCCCGCGCCGGAATCGGAAGATGGATTGATTACTATAACGCTGTCCGGCCCCACTCCGCCCATGGCGGCAGAACACCGAACGAGGCCTACCAACAACAACCGGACGATCAAAAATTGGCGGCATGAACGACGCCTGAACCGAGCTTATTTTTGCCGCCAAACTGTCCGGTCGCCGGGGACCACTTCAAAAATCGGCGCGGGAATGGAGGCGACATGACGAAAACGACAAGGGGCGCGCCACACGCGGGCAAGGTCGGCCGTCCACCTGCGCCGGCAATAGGAGCGCTCCGGCGGGGGCTTATCCGCCACTCCTACACCGGCGCGGGGCGCGATCAAGTCATCGGGAAAGACGCTTCCTACCGGCGGATACCCGCCATATCGACGAACGCGCGCAGATAGTCGATGTCGGCGTCCTCATTGCGGAATCCTAAGAAAATCTGCTTGGCGACGCCCTCCCGCCCCAGACGCACGGGGTGTATGTCGAACCGCTCCTGAGACTCCTCCACCAGCCAGCGCGGCAAGGCGGCGACGCCGCGACCATGCGCCACCATAAGTAGCATGATATCGGTGGTTTCTATCGGCTTGTGATGTTTAGGGCTGATCCCGGCCGGGGTTAAAAATTGGGTGTAAATATCGAGGCGGTCCGTCGCCACCGGGTAGGTTATCAGCGTCTCGTCAGCGATTAGCCCCGGCTCGACATATTCCGCGCTGCGCAAAGGGTGCTGCGGACCCACCACCAGCACCTGTTCGTAATCAAACACCGGCTCAAAGCGCAGCCCCGTTTTGAACAGCGGATCCGGCGTCACCAGCAGGTCGATTTCATGGCCGAACAGCGCGCCGATGCCGCCGAACTGGAATTTTTGCCGGACATCGACATCCACCTTCGGCCAAGCGTCCACGTAAGGGGCGATAATCTTCAGCAGCCACTGATAGCAGGGGTGGCATTCCATGCCGATGCGCAAGGCCCCGCGTTCGCCCTCGGCGAACTGCCTGAGACGGTCCTCGGCGTGGGCGAGTTGCGGCAATAGCCGGTTCGCCACCGCCAGCAGCCATTCCCCGGCCTGGGTCGGCTTGAGGCTGCGGCCCTCGCGGCGCCAAATCTCCAAACCGATCTGATCCTCCAGCTTGCGCATGGCGTGGCTGAGCGCCGACTGGGTGAGATGGAGCTTGGCGGCCGCCGCGGTCAGTGACCCTTCGCGGTCGACCTCGCGGATGATCGCCAGATGAATGCGTTCCAAAATCGCCATGTCGCCCACCAATGCATGAACAAAATTCATTGAACTGTGAAATATTACCATTTTTGTTCATGGTTTGCAGCCGCTATCTTCCGCCTCACCCGACAATGCAAAAATTATCTGGCGAGGGCGTATCCAAATGACCATCACCCATTCTCTGGGATTTCCCCGCATCGGCGCCAAGCGCGAGCTGAAATTCGCCCTTGAATCCTATTGGAAAGGGCAATCCTCCCGTGACGAATTAATCAAGATCGGCGCCGAATTGCGGGCGCGTCATTGGCGGGATCAGCGCGCGCTTGACCTCGCGCCGGTCGGCGACTTTGCATTCTACGACCAAGTCCTCGACATGAGCTTCACCTTGGGCAATCTGCCGGCGCGGGTGCAGGGCTTTCACGGCGACCCGCTGGACAATTACTTTCGCGTCGCCCGCGGTCGCTCCGCCAAGAGCGCCGAAGAGCAAGCCGGTTGCGGCGGCGGCGTCGCGGCCGGCGAAATGACCAAGTGGTTTGACACCAACTATCACTATATCGTGCCGGAATTTGACGCCGAGACGGCGTTTCGGCTCGACGCCGCCCGCCTGCTGGGACAATTGGCCGAAGCCCAGGCGCAAGGGGTCAAGGCCAAGCCGGTGATTATCGGCCCGCTGACCTATCTCGCCATCGGCAAGGCGAAGGATGATTCCGACAAGCTGGCGCTGCTGCCCCGGCTGCTGCCGGTCTACGCCGAGTTGCTGGCGGCGCTGGCGACCGCGGGCGCCGAGTGGGTGCAGATCGACGAGCCCATTTTGGTGACGGAACTGGAGCCGGCATGGCGCGACGCCTTCGCCGCCGCCTATCGCATTTTGGGCGGCGCCCCGGTTAAGCTGCTGCTGGCGACCTATTTCGGCCAATTGAAGGAAAACCTGCCGCTGGCGGCCGGTTTGCCGGTGCAGGGCGTTCATCTTGACGCCGTTAACGCCCGCGACGAGGTGGACGCGCTGATCGAAAGCCTTCCCGCCGACCGCGTGGTGTCGCTGGGGGTGGTCAACGGCCGCAACATCTGGAAGACCGACCTCGCCGCGACGCTGGATTGGCTGGAGCCGGTCGCCCGCAAGCTGGGTGAGCGGCTGTGGCTGGCCCCGTCCTGCTCCTTGCTGCATGTCCCGGTCGACCTCGACACCGAGCGCAAGCTGGACGGCGAGATCCGCGCTTGGCTGGCTTTCGCGGTTCAGAAGCTGGGGGAAATCAAAGTGCTGGCGACGGCGCTTGACCAGGGCCGGGCGGCGGTGGCGGACGAGCTTGCCGCCAACCGCGCCGATATCGCGGCGCGGCGCAGCTCCCCCAGGGTCAACAACCCGGCGGTCAAGGCGCGCACGGGGTCCGTGAGCGGGAAGGATCTGAGCCGCGGGGCGCCCTTCGCGGAACGCCGCGATCGCCAGCGTGCCCGCCTGGCGCTTCCCGCGTTTCCGACCACCACCATCGGCT
>CALGOL010000632.1 GCA_937960755.1 uncultured Azospirillum sp. | reverse complement strand
TCAGGCAGATCGGCGAAGAGATCGCGCATTTCCGCCGCTGATTTAAAGTAATGATCGGACGTCACGCGACGGCGGTCGTCTTCACGCAAGTAACGACCTTCCGCAATGCATAACAGGGCGTCGTGCGCCTCGAACATGCTTTCATCGGAAAAATAGGCGTCGTTGGTGGCGACCAGCGGCAATCCTCGGGCGTAGGCCAATTCAATCAGCCGGTCTTCTATAGCGTCTTCCAGCGCGGCGAAACGCCCGCCATGACGTTGCAATTCGACGTAAAGTCGGCCGGGAAACAGCGACGCCAGCTTATCGAGGCAGCTATTCGCCGCGTCGTCCTGATTTTCCGACAGCAGCCGGCCGACGGCGCCCTGCGCCCCGCCGGTCAATGCGATCAAGCCGTCCGACGCCCCTTCCAACGCCGAAATCGGTATTTGCGGCCCGGCGGCGGGGTCGGACTCCAAAAACGCCTTCGACACCAGCTTCATCAAATTTCGATAGCCGGTTTCGTTCTGGCACAGCAGCACCAGTTGGTCAGGGGGCGCCAGCTTGCCGGCGCCAGCCGTTTTGACGGCGCCGGATGTGACGCGGGTGACGCCGAGCACGGTTCCGATAATCGGCTGAACGCCGACCTCCAGCGCCGCCATGGCGAACTCGAGCGCGCCGAACAGATTGCCGGTGTCGGTCACCGCGACCGCCGGCATGTGGTTCTTCGCCGCCAATTTGACCAAATCTTTGATCTTTATCGCGCCTTCCGACAGGGAATAAGCGGAGTGGACGCGCAGATGGACGAAATCGGCGTAGGGCATGGGACGTGTCGGCCGCGCTAGGAGCATCAAAATCAGCGCAGCTTGGCGGGGATGAGCGCCTGAGGCAACAACATAAGCCGCGAAACGACTACTGTCTTAATTTTATTAATATATTCATATTGTTAGCTTTGGTTTCGACTGCATTTTCGGCGTGCGCTTCAACGGAGCGTTATTTTATAGCTGCTTGGACGAACAGTTGCCGCCGTAACCAACTATTCTTTACTGTAGAATTTCGCATGGCGATAATCAAATTGATCTGCTGAGATGATATAAAATAACAACTTCGCATATTTTTAGCGCACTGAAAGCGTAACACCTTATGGAAATTACGCTAATAATAATATAAATAGAATTATGCATATAACAAAACAATGTTTCATTATAAAAAAATAACTTGATAGCACTATATAAATAATAACAAAAAATTTGATTATTTATTTATTGCATACTGTTGTATTAAATAATAATAAACTCAGTGTAAATCTTGATGTTGTAATTTATTTTATCATATATTAAATGTTGTTCTTGCAAGCATAACCGCTATAGCCTTCCAGCCCGCCGGAGTTCTAAACGACATGAAGAACCATCCTCCCCCAACAGCCGATCAACTCGCCAATGACGGGCTGCTGACGACGCGGCGCTTCAAAATCGACGGACGGAGCACGGCGTTGCGGATCGAACAATCGTATTGGGGAGCGCTGAACGAAATCTGCCGCCGGGAGGACATGTCGGCGGAAGACATTATCGACGACTTGGCGCGCCGCCTACGTCAAACGGTCGGCCGAGAAGACCCGCCGTTAACATCGGTGGCGCTGGCGAACGCAATTCGAGTGTTTATCGTCGGCTATTTCCGCCAAGCCGCGACGGAAACCGGTCACCAACAAGCAGGCCACGGACAGGGGGATTATTTTACCGCGCTATCGAACCGGTCAACTTAACCGGAACAGCAATCGACAGACGTCAGGCCCCGCCCTGCATGTTCTTTAGCAGCCGCTCCAACATGGCCGCCAACCATCTCTGCTCGTCCTTGGGAAGCTCATCCACTGCGGCGATCAAAAAAGCTAACGGGTCGCGCGCCAACAGTTGTTCGGCGGCGCGGGTCGGCTCCAAACGCACCACGCGCCGGTCTTCCGGCGACGGCGACCGCACTAACAGCCCCTTGCCGACCAAGATTTCCACCATCTGCGACGCCGCGCCACGGGTTGACCCCTGATGGCTGGCGAACGCCGACACCGTGCGTTGCGCCGTGTTTGCCGACGCGAAATAGCGCAACGCCGTCCACTGCGACGGCTTCAACCCCTCCGCGTAGCCTTTGCTTTGCGCCAACCCGGCTATCCGCAACAGCGTCGCAGCGACGGCTTCCGCCGCCTCTTTTTCCGGCGACAAATTGCCCAAAAAAAACCGCTGAGGATCGCTCATCGGATCGATCTCCGTTTCGGCTCGCAACATCATCATAATAAACAGTTGATTACTATAATGTGAACTTACAATATTTGTCACGATATTTTTTATAATCATCCCGCTTCGCAATTGCAGCATGTCTTTCGAATAACATAGCCATCGATCTCCAATATTTAGTCCATAAAGTTTCGCGCCGAAACTTGCCCTCTGAATACAGACTCTAAATCATTTTTTGTCCCGCCTATTTTAGGGGAGAATCTGGAGGCTGGGAAAAAGCGTCCGCCCCAGGTTAACTCTCCAGTCAGATTTTAGGGGTACATTTAAATCAAAGTCAGTTAATCCGCCCCATAAGCAATTATATATCCCAAACCGGCCTGACGTATGTCATCCATCCTCGCCCTGCCCGCTCCGTCTTCGTTGCCGTCGTCTACGACGTACGGCCGCGCCAAGGCGTTGCTTGCGAGCGACGCGCCGCCGGTGACGCCGATCCGCAGCGTTCCCGACGAGGAGCGTCGCCAGCAGCTTCGCCGCGCAGCGGCGGAAGCCGGCGTCGAGACCGCCGATAGCGAGGCGAATCGGGTTGGCGGCGAACGGATAGGCGGCCGGCAGGTGGGCCGCGACGGTCGCCGCGCTGATGAGGCGGCGCAAGCCGCCGACTCAGCGGCGACGAGCGGCGGATCGCAGGCCCGGCCGACCGTAGACCTGCAAACGCTCAACGCTGGCCCGGTGGCGGGCTATGTCGCGCAAAGCCTGTATCAGGAAAGCATGGGCTCGGGCCTGCATATCGAACCGTGGCGCCAAGCGCTGGGGGCCTACCAGCGCGCCAATTCAGCCGGTTACGCCAACTCCAGCATCGCGTTTAGCGTCTGATCGTCAGGCCAGATAATCGTCTTGCGAACGGGGCGCCGCTGCGGTCGCAAGGTCGATGATCGCCCTGCGCCACTCGCCGCACCAGTCGCTCGCCAGCGTCACCGGAAAACGGCCGTCGTTATGCCGCGGCGTCACGGTGGGCGGATAACGCCGACAGACGCCCTTGGGGCCGCGCTGGCGAATTCCCTGGCCTTCCCAAAAATGGCAGGTGTAACAATTGTCCGGCCGTTTCGCCGCCATGCCGTTTCCTCCGGCGGGGTTGCGCTCTTTGCGTAGCGGACTATGGCGCGGCCGGCGGTTCCGATACAAGAACCATCCACCATCAACAAGGTCATGCCGACCCATGCGCGATCATCCCGATATTGACGTTGAACACGAAGAAACCCTTTCCGACGGTTTCTTGCGGATGAAGCGCTATCGCTTGCGGCATCGGCGGTTTGACGGCGGTTGGACGCCCAGCGTCGTGCGGGAAGTGTGCGTGCGCGGGCTGGCGGTCGCGGTGCTGCTCTATGATCCGCACGCCGACGCGGTGGTGCTGGTGGAGCAGTTCCGCCCTGGCGCCGCGGTGGGCGGCGGGCCGGCTTGGCTGACGGAAATCGTCGCCGGCATGGTCAAGCCGGGTGAAGCGCCCGAAGAAGTCGCCCGGCGCGAAGCTATGGAGGAGGCGGGCGCCAGCGTCGGGGCGCTGCTGAAGATATGCGACTACTACCCCAGCCCCGGCATTCTCTCGGAAAAAGTGGCGCTGTACTGCGGCCAGGTCGATTCGGCCAAGGTGGCGGCCTTCGGCGGCCTGCCCGAAGAACACGAAGACATTAAAATCACCGTCGCTTCGGCAGATGCGGCGATCGCGCTGCTCGATTCCAACCAGCTCAACAACTCTATCGCCATCATCGCCATGAGCTGGCTGGCGCGGCGGCGCGACGACCTGCGCGCGGCGTGGCTGAATACAGCCGCTCAGTAAAGCCGATAGAGCGCCGCGTGATCCAGAGCGCCGTCGCCTTGCGCGATAAGACGCTGATATAGCTCATAGCTAAGCGCGGTCGCCGGCAGTTCGACGCCCAAGGCCGCCGCCAGCTCTTGCGCTTGACGCATGTCCTTGGCCTGGGTCGTCGCGCGTCCGCCTGGCGTAAAATCGCCGGTCACCATGCGCTGACCATGCAGCTCCAAGATGCGCGATTCGGCGAATCCGCCACGAATGGCGTCGCGCACCCGCGCCGGGTCGACCCCGGCGGCGCGGGCCAAAGCCAACGCTTCCGCCACCGCGCCGATGGTCAAACCGACGATCACCTGATTGGCGGCTTTCGCCACCTGTCCGGCGCCGACGCCGCCGACATGGGTGACGCGCCGCCCCATCGCCTGAAACAGCGGCAGGGCGCGGGCGAACG
>CALGOL010000631.1 GCA_937960755.1 uncultured Azospirillum sp. | reverse complement strand
CCCCGTCACCCCGGCGAAGGCCGGGGTCCAGGGCAACTCGGGTAAGTTCCTGAAATGTACTGGATTCCGGCCTTCGCCGGAATGACGATGGATAGTGTTCGACATTTGACGGCGCCCTAACTGCTTTAACTTAGCGCCGATGGGCCTTCGCCGGGGTGACGGTGAAAATGCTCGATTTTCCCGCCTTTTGTCACACCCGCCCCATCGGCTTGCCCGGCGGCGGGCGGCGGCCCTTGCCGGCCTGCTGGGTCAAGAACTTCTGCCCGCCGTGCTTGCGTCCCGTACGCACGCCCTCGCCGCCTTTGCAGCCCGTCCCCGCCGGCTGCCAGGGCGGCACCAGATGTTGCTTGCTGGGACCGATCAAATCCTCCCGCCCCAGGTTCTTCAAGGCTTCGCGGATCAGCGGCCAATTTTCGGCGTCGTGATAGCGCAACAGCGCCTTATGCAGCCGGCGCTGCTTCAAGCCCTTGGCGGAAAACACCTCTTCCCCGCCCGAGCGACGGATCGGCTTCAACGGATTGCGGCCCGAGTGATACATCGCGGTGGCGGTCGCCATCGGCGACGGCAGGAAGGTTTGCACCTGATCGGCGCGAAAGCCGTTGCGCTTCAGCCACAGCGCCAGATTCACCATGTCGTCGTCGGTGGTGCCAGGATGCGCCGCGACGAAATAGGGGATGAGATAGAACTCCTTGCCCGCCGCCTTGGCGTATTTGTCGAACAGCGCCTTGAACTCGTAGTAGGCCCCGATGCCCGGCTTCATCATCTTGGACAACGGGCCTTCTTCGGTATGCTCGGGCGCAATCTTCAAGTAGCCGCCGACGTGGTGGGTCACCAGCTCCTTGACGTACTCCGGGCTTTTCACCGCGAGGTCATAGCGTACGCCCGAGCCGATGGAGATTTTCTTCACCCCCTGAATGGCGCGGGCCTTGCGGTAGAGGTTCACCAGCGGCCCATGGTCGGTGTCCATGTTCTTGCAAATGCTGGGATAGACGCAGGACGGCCGGCGACAGACCTTTTCAATCTCCGGGTCCTTGCAGTTCAGCCGCCACATGTTGGCGGTCGGGCCGCCAAGGTCGGAGATTTGCCCGGTGAAGCCCTTGGTGCGGTCGCGGATGTTCTCGATCTCCTTCAGGATCGATCCTTCCGACCGGCTTTGAATGATGCGCCCCTCGTGCTCGGTGATCGAACAGAAGGTGCAGCCGCCAAAGCAGCCGCGCATGATGTTGACCGAAAAGCGAATCATCTCCCACGCCGGGATGCGGGCGTCGCCGTAGGACGGGTGCGGGCCGCGGGCGTACGGCAACTCGTACACCCGGTCCAGTTCGGCGGTGGTCAGCGGAATCGGCGGCGGGTTGAGCCAAACCTCCTTGTCGCCGTGGCGCTGCACCAGCGCGCGGGCGTTGCCAGGGTTGCTTTCCTGGTGCAGCAGGCGGGAGGCGTGGGCGTACAGCACCCGGTCGGCGCATACGGCCTCATAGGAGGGCATGCGCAGGGCCGTACGCTCCAACGGCGCGTCCACCGCCGTCTCCGGCGCTTCGTCGTCGGGCAGGCTGCGGTCGATCACCGTCCAGTCGTCGGGAACCGCGTCGCGCATAAACGCCGTCCCGCGGAGATCATTGATATCCTTTACATTTTCTCCCTTGCCCAGGCGATGGGCGACGGCGACGATGGCGCGCTCGGCGTTGCCGTAGAGCAGCAAGTCGGCCTTGGCGTCCATCAGGATGGAGCGGCGCACCTTTTCCGACCAATGGTCGTAATGGGCGATGCGGCGCAGGCTGGCCTCAATGCCGCCGATGATGATCGGAACGTCTTTGTACGCTTCCCGGCAGCGCTGGGAATAGACGATGGCGGCGCGGTCGGGACGCTTGCCGCCTTCATCATTGGGGGTGTAGCTGTCGTTGTGCCGCAAGCGCCGGTCGGAGGTGTAGCGGTTGACCATGGAATCCATGTTGCCGCCGGTGACGCCGAAGAACAGATTGGGCTTGCCGAGCGCGCGGAACGGCTCCGGCCCCGACCAGTCGGGTTGCGCCAGAATGCCGACGCGAAAGCCCTGCGCCTCCAGCAGCCGGCCGATGATCGCCATGCCGAAACTGGGATGGTCAATATAAGCGTCGCCGGTGACGACGATGACGTCGCAGGAATCCCAGCCCAGCGCCGTCATCTCCTCGCGCGAGGTGGGGAGGAAAGGCGCCGTCCCAAAGCGCTTGGCCCAATAGGGTCGGTAGGAGAAAATATCCTTGGCGGAGGAAGACAGCATAGACGACACGGGAGGAGACTTTCACGAAACCATTGAAAAACTGCGGCTTTTATTCAAGCCGGCGAGTCGTCGCCACCATATCCCGTGTCGGCCGCGGCGCCAATGGCTCGTTGCGCAAGTCGGACGCCGACGCTAATCAAGACAAAACGCCTTCCTGATAAGGAAAACCCGCCGATGAAATTTCTATTGCTGCTGACGGTCGCCGTCGCCGTCTTGGCCGCGGTCGCCAAACCGGGGCCGGAACGCTTCGAACGTCACTTGAACGAAAAATTCGCCCAGGCCCGCAACGAAAGCGCCAAACAGGAAAAATACATCGACGCCCTGCTGGCGGTGGGCGTCGGCGCGCTGCGGGAAGGCAAGTACGACGACTTTCTCGTCGCGTCGCGCTTCCGCGTCGAACTGCTCGGCAAGCCGCTCGCCACCTGCTACGGCTATTTCGGACAAATCTCCTGCCAAAGCGATAATTGATCCGCGACAATTGAAGGGGTGACCCGGCCGCCGGCTTCGCGCTATTGCTTCGCTCCCAATGTATGATCTGAAACACCGGAACGGCGGCATGAGCGACGGGGCGCAATCGCACGAACAACCTACTGAGGCGCTGGCCGACGCGCTGGGACGGCGGGTCGATCCCGACGGGCCGCTGGCGCTGCGCTGTCACCGTTCCAACCTTGTCAACGTGCCGGCGACGCATTTGTCTTCCGCCGCCTATAACGAAGACCCGCAGCGCTTGCGCATCGGCGCGACGCGGCGGGAGCATGCCGCGCTGTTCGAAGGGCTGGACGCCAGCCCGAACGCCGACATCGCCGCCGACGTGTTTCAGCACTACATGGCCTTCACCTTCGGCATCAACCCCGACCATTCCGGCAGTCAGGGGCTGGACGGCAAGCGGCGATTCCGCGCCAGCTATCTGCGCTTGCTGAAGGGCTGGCTGTTCGACAGCAACAACGCCGAAGGCGCGGTCTTGAAAGGCTGGGCCGAAAGTCGCTTCGGCCTGCTGCCGACCTACCATAAGGAGCCGCTGCGGCGTTTCGCCTCACCGGCTTGGGCGCATTACGGCGAACAACGCGCCTCGACCCGCTTCCACAACAACGAAATCGATCTGCAACTCGACTTGATGTACGAGTACGCCCAATGGTGGATGCGGCGCGGTTGGCCCGAGGCGCCGATGCCGGCGGCGGCGACCCATATCAAGCTCTATCGCGGCGTCAATAATTTCGAAGAACACCATATCGTTGAACGGCCTGACAAGAAAACCGCCGTGCTGCGGCTGAACAACCTGTGCTCCTTTTCCATAGACCGCGACATCGCCGGCCAGTTCGGCGACTGGATTCTTGAGACTCAAGTGCCAGTCCCCAAGATTGTTTTCTTCCGCGACATTCTGCCCCGCTATCCATTTCAGGGTGAAGGGGAGTATCTGGTCGTTGGCGGCGATTACCGCGTTGCGGTATCGTCCTATTGAGCAGTTGCGAAACAGATGCTGCGGGTGGCGGAAGGCATGGGAATAACTGCGCAAATGCGCGAACGCGCGCTGGGCGCCTATCTGGCGCTGGCTTGCGGCGACGCGCTCGGCGCGACGGTGGAGTTTCTCACTAAGGGCGAAATCGCCCATCAATACGGCGTTCACAAGCACATCAAGGGCGGCGGCTGGCTGAAGCTGCCGGCCGGCCAGGTCACCGACGACACCGAAATGTCGCTGCATCTCGGCCGCGCCATCCTGGCCGGGCCGGAATGGCAAGTGACCCGTGCGGCGGATGAGTTCGCCATCTGGCTGAAAGGCGTGCCGATCGACGTCGGCGACACCACGCGGCGCGGCATCCGCCGCTACATCATGAACGGCACGGTTTCCGAACCGCCGCAAGAGTATCAAGGCGGCAACGGCGCGTTGATGCGGGCGCTGCCGGTCTACCTCGCCACCCTGGGCGACGAAGCGGCGATGGAGGCGCAAAGCCTCGAACAAGCCCACATCACCCACAACAACCCGCTATCGGATCTGGCGGTGATCGCCTTCGGCCGCATGGTGCAGCGGCTGATCCTGGGCGGCGGCGTCAAGGACGCGCGCGAAGAAGCGAACGCCCTGGTGGCGACGAAAAAAGCCTTTAAATTCACGCCCTACCGCGGGCTTTCCACCGCCTTCGTCGTCGATACCGTGCAAACGGTGCTGCACTATTATTTCCAGTCCGACAGCATCGAAAGCTGCGTCGTCGACACCGTCAACCAAGGCGGCGACGCCGACACCACCGGCGCAATCGCCGGCATGCTGGCCGGCGCGACCTATGGCGCGGGCGACATCCCGTCTCGCTGGCTGCGCAAGCTGGATGGCGAGGTGCAGCAGGAAATCCGCGATCAGACCGAAGCGCTGCTCGCCCGCTCCCCCGCCGCCCGAAGCTGAAGGAGACTCTCCGCCATGGCCCATGTGATTTTCTATGAAAAGCCGGGCTGCGCCGGCAACAAGCGGCAAAAAGCCATGCTGGCGGAAGCCGGCCATACGGTGGAGCCGCGCGACCTGCTGACCGCGCCTTGGACCGCCGACAGCCTGCGCGCCTTTTTTGGCGACTTGGCCCCGTCGCAATGGTTCAACCGCGCCGCCCCGGCGATCAAGAACGGTGAGATCGACCCCGACGCCGTAACCGCCGACAAGGCGTTGGACCTCATGCTGGCGCAGCCTTTGCTGATCCGCCGCCCGCTGATGCAGGTGGGCGAAGACCGGCTGTGCGGCTTTGAAGCGGAAAAAGTCGCCGCCTGGATCGGCCTTGGCCCGGACGCGCCGCAAGGCAAGCTGGAAGGCTGCGTTCGTCCCGACATGCCGCCCTGCCCGCCTCCGGCCTCTTGAAACACCGGATTAGCGACCGATTGCCGCGGGGAAATGCGTAAGAATGCGGCGCCTAGGAAAAAGGCTGAAAAAACTGCTAACTTTTTCCGCGTTGGTGCAAAGAAGCCTCTGTTCCAAAGCCCGCGCATCTGGTAGGTTCGATTTCGGTCGGCACAAAATCTAGCCTTTGATGAAGATCATAGCGATTTTTGCAGCATATACGGCGCGGGGGATGAGCTAAGTAGTCGCGACACGCGCGCAATTGCTTGGTTTCGGCGCTGCATCATGGCAAAATCGTGGTAACGAGCGTTAATAAGATATGCGCCGCCCGATGACGCTCACAACCGTGGGCGCGGGGTTCCGGACCAATGGAGACAGGGGATGAGTTGGACGGATGAAAGAGTTCAGCAATTAAAGGATCTTTGGGCGCAAGGTTATAGCGCCAGCGAGATCGCCGATACTTTAGGGGACATTACGCGCAACGCAGTGATCGGTAAGGCCCATCGTTTGGGACTGTCCGGTCGCCCGTCGCCGATTAAGAAAAAGCCTACGCGCGGCGCTACGATCCTCAACCTGACCGAACGCATGTGCAAATGGCCGGTTGGCGATCCGAAGCACCATGACTTCCACTTCTGCGGCAAGCCGGCGTTGCCGGGCATGCCCTATTGCGCTGAACACGCCGCGCTGGCCTACCAGCCGTCGTCGAAAAAGCGTGATGAGGAGCGGGAGCGCAACGTCGGCGTCGCCTGACGTTGGTCGAACCAGTTCACCGGCGGCGGCGCTTGTCTTTAATAAGATAAGCGCCGTCAAAGGTTTTGCGCCAGCGAAAGCCCGGCGAACGCCAATCCGGCGCACACCAGCACCGATAAACCGGCCATCACCATGCCGGCCCCGACGGCGACGCCGTCACGGGTCAAGACGCCTAAGCTGACGGCGATCAGGGCGAAAGCGGGCGCCACGTTGCCGAACGGAATCGGCAATGCAATCAGCAAGCCCATGAAAAACACCAAAGGCGACAACGGGCGCAGCATGTGAACGCCCGCCAGCTTGGGCCAGCGCGGGCGCATCCATTGCTCTAAGCGCGCCAGCGGCTTGCGGGCGCCGTTAAGGCAGGCGAGCAGCACGCCGCGGCCGATGCGCCGCCGTCCCAGCCAGCCGGGCAGCCACAGCGCCTCCCGCCCCGCCATCATCTGCATCGACATCAAGATGATGACCGTGCCGAACAGCATGCCGGCCGGCACGCCGGGCAACGGAACCAGCCCAGGCAACGTGAACAGCAGCAAAGCCGCGGCGTGACCGCGGTCGCCCAACGCCTCGCTGACTTCCGCCACCGACACGCTGTCGCCCTCCAGCCGCCGGCCGATATCGTTCAGCAATGCGGTAGTAGCGGTCAACTCAGTCTCTGCGCTCATGCTTATCGACTTTCTCGGTCAGTCATGACCAAGCATGTGGGGAGCCGACCGCGCCAGCAAAAGCCTTGAAATAAGCCGCGCCCGCTATAAAGCCCGCACCAGCAGCACGCTGCCGCCGACATGGGGCAAGCGCGGGTGCGGCGGCATGTCAGCCCGACCGGCCTCAAAAAAGCCGACCGCGGCGTAAAACGCCAGCGCCGCGGCGTTGTCGGCCCAAACATGCAGGCTAAGACGGGGAAAGCCGCCAGACCGCGCCTTGGCCGCCAGCGCCTCCAACAGCGCCGCCCCCAGACCGCGCCGCCGCCAAGCAGGCGACACCGCCAACGCCGAAACGAAGTAAGAGTCCCAGTCCTGCAAGTCCGCGAAAGGCGCCAGATGCGCCAGCCGGTCGGGCGGAATGAAGCTGCGGTCCAGCGTCCGCATCCATTCCGTGGGGTAACCATGCGCCATCCCGGCTACGGCGCCGCTTGCGGCGTCCTCGGCGACAAACATATGGCGGTAAGAGAAATTGCCGGCGACACCACAAATTCCCGACGCCAAGACGTCCGTCAAAGCGGCGTCGCCGAACAGACCGTCAAGCTGGAACTCGTAAACCCCGCCGCCGGCCAGCACAACCAGCTCGGCCAACGCCGCCGCGTCATCCGGGGCGGCGGCGCGCAGCCGACACGCAGGCTGGGCGACGACCGGCCCGTCGCTCACG
>CALGOL010000630.1 GCA_937960755.1 uncultured Azospirillum sp. | reverse complement strand
GGTCGCCGACGCCATCGAAGAATTGAGCGCCGCCAGCGGCGAAATCGGCCGGCAGGTCGGGCTCGCCGCCCACGCCGCCCAGCAAGCCGCCGGCAGCGCCGACGATTCGCTGGCCACCGTCAACAGCCTGACCCAAGCCGCCGACCGCATCGGCGACGTTTTTCATCTTATCAACGACATCGCCAGCCAAACCAACCTGTTGGCGCTGAACGCCACGATTGAGGCCGCCAGGGCCGGCGACGCTGGCAAGGGTTTCGCGGTGGTGGCGGGCGAAGTGAAGAACCTCGCCGGGCAGACCGCCAAGGCGACGGAGGAAATCGCCGGCCAGATCGAAAATCTGCGCGCCACCGTCGCCCAGGCGTCCAGCGCCATCACTGGCGTCGCCGGCGCCATCCGCGGCGTATCCAGCAACGCCACCGCCATCGCCGGGGCGGTGGAGGAGCAAGCCGCCACCATCAGCGACGTGTCGCGCAACACAGCGGACGCCGCCCGCAGCACCCAGGAAAGCGCCGACCGCATTCACGCCGTGTCGAAGAGCGCGCAAGACGTTTTCACCCAGGCCAACGGCATGGAGCGCTCTTCCGACGAGTTGCAGCAGTACGCCCGACGCTTAGCCGGCGAGATTGAACGGTTTTTGACCGGCGTGCGGGCGGACGCCCGCGGAACTGTATAGGCTGCGGGCGGACGCCCGCGGAACTGTATAGGCTGCGGGCGGACGCCCGCGGAACGCTACAGGGCAATCGGGTGAAGCGACCTAGAATCCTCCCTCCAGGACGGCATTCGCACATCTGCGGTTTTGGTGGCGTTCTTAACTATTCTCCGTCATACCGGCGAAGGCCGGTATCCAGTCTTTTCATGCACTTATCTGAATTGCCCTGGACCCCGGCCTGCGCCGGGGTGACTTGATAAAGTTAATCAGCATCAATTGATTAGAAGATGTGGAACTCCAGCCCCCTAGGGAAAGGGATGTATTCGTGTCTGCGATCACCCCGCGGGGCTGGCTTTGCGCTGCGGCGGCAGTTACAAGGTCGGCATGATCGACGCCCTATTCCCGCTCCCCGTCGTCCGCGGCGGAACCGCCCGCCGCATTTACGCGATGATCCTGCGCTATTGGTTCTTGCTGCGCGGGTCGTGGCCGCGGCTGCTGGAGCTGGCCTATTGGCCGACCATGCAAATGCTGCTGTGGGGCTTCATCAACCAGTTCATGGCGCAAACCAGCACCTGGGCCGCCTTGGGCGCCGGGGTGCTGGTGGGGGCGGTGCTGCTATGGGACGTGCTGTTCCGCGGCCAGTTGGGCGTATCGGTGTCGTTCCTTGAAGAAATGTGGTCGCGCAATCTGGCCCAGCTTTTCGTGACGCCGTTGCGGCCGATGGAATGGGTGGCGGCGCTGACCATCATCAGCCTGCTGCGCACGATCGTCGGCGTCTTGCCGGCGGCGCTGCTGGCGGCCCCGCTGTTCGGCTATTCGGTGTTCGACGTCGGCCCGGCGCTGGCGCTGTTCTTCGCCAATCTGCTGATTATGGGTTGGTGGCTCGGGCTCATCGTCGTCGCGCTCATCCTGCGTTGCGGCATGGGCGCCGAAGGGCTGGCATGGATGCTGGTGTTTTTGCTGGCCCCGGTGGGCGCGGCCTTTTATCCGGTGGCGGCCTTGCCCGGCTGGCTGCAAGCCGTGGCGCTGACCCTGCCGGCCGCCCATGTGTTTGAAGGCATGCGCGCCGTGCTGGCCGGCGACGGCGTTCCCTGGGCGCATATGGGCTGGGCGGCGTTGAGCAATCTCGTTTTCTTCGCCCTGTCGACGGCGGCGTTTTTGTGGGCCTTCCACGACGCGCGGCGCCGCGGCGCGCTGATGCAGACTGGGGAATAACCCGCCCCGGCGTTAAGGACGGCGCGCCGCCGCGGGCGGACGCCCAGTCTTGCGGCGGAACATGTAAGTGAACGCGGAGGGGGAGGCGTAGCCCAGCTCCAGCGCGACGTCGGTGACGCTGCGGCCGGCCTCCAGCCATTCCAACGCCCGCAGCAGGCGCAATTGCTGACGCCAGTCGCGGAACGTCACGCCCAGCTCGCTTTCAAAGCGCCGGTTGAGGGTGCGCGCCGAGGCGCCCAGCGCCTTGCCCCATTCCGCCACGCCGCGGCCGTCGCCGGGGTTGGCGTAGAGCGTTTCGCAAAGGGTTTGCAGGACCCGGCTCTGCGGCCACGGCAGGCAGAAATCAAGCGGCGGCTGGCGGCGCAACTGCTCCAGCGTCAACGCCTCCAAACTGGCGAGATAGTCCGGCGCCTCGTCCCGCGTCGTCGCGGCGTCCAACTCGACAATCAGCGCCCGCAAAAGCGGCGTGACGGTGAAGGCGACGCATTCCGTCGGCAAATCGTCGCCAACGTCGGCGGCGACGTAAAGATTGCGGAACTCCGCCCCAAACGGCGCGCCGGTGGAATGGGTCAGCCCGGCGGGAATCCACAGCGCCTGCTCCCGGCCCACGACATAACGCGCCCCCGCGGTGGCGGTCACCAGCGCGCCGGCGGTGGCGTAGACCAGTTGGCGCCACGGGTGGACGTGATCGGGGAAAAAGCGCCGCGGCGCCAGATTTTCCGAACGCGGAAACACCGGCCGCGGCAGCGCCGCCATTTCCGGCACGTTGAGCGGCGTCCAGCCTTCCCGTGCGTCCATCCCGCCCGTCCATTTTCGACATCGTCGCTCAGTTTGGCGCGAATTCGATACTAATCGACTGGATGTCGAAGGCTGTCCAGCCCCGGCGCCGCTAAGCTGCTTTGCATCGAATCGGCGCCGTCTGCGCTGAACGTTTAGGAGACCGCCGCCATGACCGCCGCCGCCCAGAGTTTAGCGCCGCCCGACCTTTCGCTGACGCGCTACAAAACCATCTTCGCCGGGGTCGCCGCCTTGATTCTGACCGTCGGGCTGGCGCGCTTCGCCTATACGCCGCTGCTGCCGGAAATGCGCGCCCACGCCGGACTGTCGGCGCAGGCCGGCGGCTGGCTGGCGGCGATCAATTACATGGGCTACATCGCCGGGGCGCTGGTCGCCTCCTCCATCGCTGATCTGGAGCGTAAATTCATCCTCTACCGCATCGGCCTGATCGTCGGCGCGCTGTCCACCGCCGCCATGGGGCTGACCCAAGACCTCTACTTGTGGGCGGTTTTGCGCTTCATCGCCGGGCTGGCCGGGGCGGGCGGCTTGCTGATTGCGTCGGGATTGGTGCTCAACTGGCTGATGCGCAACGGTTTTAAGCCGGAACTGGGATTGCATTTCGGCGGCTTGGGCGTCGGCGTGGCGATTTCCGGCCTCGCCGCCATCGCCATGGCGGGAAGCTTCGACTGGTCGGCGCAATGGCTGGCGCTTGGCGCGCTGTGCTGCGCCTTCTTCATTCCGGCTTGGGGATGGATGCCGCGGCCGCAGCCGGCGCACGGCCAAGGCGCCGCCT
>CALGOL010000629.1 GCA_937960755.1 uncultured Azospirillum sp. | reverse complement strand
GGCCGCCCCGACCGCGGCCGCGGCGCCGGTGGACGCCGCTGGCGCTGCGGCTTTGGCGAAGTCGCTAACCCAGACTCTAACGTCGTTCACTGGGCAAACCGGGCCCGGCGCCGCGCTGCCGCCAATTTTCAGCGGCCCGCCGGTGGTCATGCCGTCCGGCGACCACTATGTCGCGGTTCTGCCGTCGGTCAGCGCGCGCGGCGACGACGGGTCGCGTGTAGACATCGGCAGCGTTTGGCTAACCCTGCGCCCGGCGTCCGACGGAACGTTTTTCACATCGATCAAACTGCCGAGCAGCCTGACTATATTTAAGGAAGGCGACCCGGCTGCGGTCGTCTCGCTTGGCGAGCAAAAGATCCAAGGGAATTGGTCGCCCGCGCTGTCAACCTTCCTGACCATCGACGCCTCGGTCAGCGATTTTCAAGTAACCAGCGTTTATGACGACTATTGGTTCGGGATTGACACCGTCAGCCTTAAGCAGGATCTGAAGCCGGAGCAGGACGCCAAGCGGGGCTGGAGCGGCCCCTCCGCTATGGCGTTTACCGAGGTGCGCCTAGATAAAGGCGACGAAACCCTGTTGAGCATCGGCGAGATGACGTTGGAGTCGGTCTACTCCCGCATCCGGCTGGACAAGGTCGCCGAATTGATGGCGCTGGCGGAATCCGCCGCCGCCAATGGGGCGGAGCCCGACCCCGCCACGGTTTTTCGCATGCTGTCGCAAATTATGGGCGGCGCCACCTCGCGCACTCAGGTGTCCAACGTTTCTTTCATCGAACCGGAAACCAAGCAGGCGGCCGCCTTCGACAAAGCGACGCTCAGTTTCGGCTTTGCGGATTTTGACAAAGAGCTCTCGTCCATGGAGTTCGGCGTTGAAATCGCCGGACTAAGCCTTGATCCGGCGCCGGCCGACGAGGCGGCGCTGCCGAAAGACGCCGACATGCGGCTGTCGCTGCGAAACCTGCCCTTCGTGGCGCTGCTGAAGCTGGGCGAATCGGCCGTGACCGGAACCGTCAAAGACGATCCCACCGTTGCGGCGTTGCAAGCGCTCGACAAGGCGAAAACCACCGTCAAGCTCGATTCGCTGGGGGCGAAAACCAGCATGCTGCAAGGCGCCGCGACGGGCGAGGCGGTGGCCAGTCAAGCGGCGGCGCTGGGCGCGGTGGGGAAAGCCAAGGTGACGTTGACCGGTATCGACGCGCTGATCGCCAGCCTGCAACCCAAAAAGAAAAACGCCAAGCCCGACCCCGAAAAAGCCGAACTGCTGGGCGGCTTGACGATGCTGAAAGCCATGGGGCGGCCGGAAAAGGATAAGAACGGCAAAACCGCCTTGTCCTATACGCTGGAAGTGACGCCGCAGGGGGTCTTTTTGCTGAACGACACCGATCTGGCCCCCTTGCTGGAAGGATCGAAATGACCCCGGAACAGCTTATTGAAACGCTGGGATTGCTGCCGCATCCCGAAGGCGGGCGCTACGCGGAAACCTACCGCTCTTCCCCCGGCGCCGGGGCCGACGGCCGCGAAGCCGTCACCGCGATTTACTTTTTGTTGCGCGGCGGGGAGCGCTCCCACTGGCACAAGGTGGACGCCAGCGAAATTTGGTTTTGGCACGGCGGCGCGCCGCTTGAACTGTCGCTGTGGGACGAGGCGGCGGGCGGCGCGGTGCGCCGCTTGCGTTTGGGCATGGATTTGGCGGCGGGCGAACGGCCGCAAGCCGTTGTCCAGCCGAACGAATGGCAAGCGGCGGCCAGCCTGGGGGAATGGACCCTGGTCAGTTGCGCCGTGGCGCCGGCTTTTCGTTTCGACGGCTTTGTGTTGGCGCCGCCGGGGTGGGCGCCGCCGGCCTAAATCAGCAGCCGGCTGATCGTCAACCGGGGCTTTCCTCTTCCGGCTTCTGTCCGAAATCGCCGTCGTCATCGTTAGAGACGTCCGGTCCCCATTCTTGAATCAACCCGACGCGCTTTTTCTTCAGCGCGTCGATGCGCTTTTCCGACCGCGCCACTTCGGCGCTGGCCACCAGGGGCGGAATGGTGAAATAGAGCAGCCACCCCGCCCCGGCGGCGCCGTACATCACCAGCCAAGTCATCGGATCGGCCAGCTTCGCCATCGCCGCGGCGACGTTATGCCCGGTCTTCCAAAGGTCGATGGCGAAAGGCATGCAACCGCAAAAATTCACCCCGCCGACGGTGATCGCCGCGGATTTTTCCGGGTCGCGGTCCACCGCCAGCGCCACCATGGTGGGGATAAGTCCAAGACAAAAAATCATCGTTGTCGGCAGCACCACCAGCGCCGCCGGCACGATCAGAAACAGGAAGGTCAGAATGCTTCCTTTTCCGCTTTTCTTTCGTTTTCTCGGCTTCGCCATCGGTTCAATCTCGTTAGGGCCGCTTCCGGCTCACATGGCGTAGAAAAAGATGATCGCCGCCACCAGCATAGTGGAGAGCAGGCTGGATATCACCGCCGCGGCCTGTCGGCCGACGCCCTCCACAAGGCTGCTGCGGTTGGCGATGGCGTTTTTGAGCTTGTCGATTTCAGCGGAGGCTTCACGAAAAGCAAGCTGCGCGTCTTCAAAACCCTTGCGGTCGCGGTTTAACGATTCCGGATCGTCGCAAATCTTGAGCAGTTCGCTTAACCGGCCGTGATGGGCGGCCGATTCCGCCTGCTTGCGCACCTCCGCCTGTTTGGGGCGATTGTGAAAACGCTTGAACACCGGCTCCAACAAACTGACCATCCAGTTGCACAGGTGGGGCAAGCTGTCGACCCCGGTGCGGGCCTGCATGTCCGCCAGGATGGTCAGCATGGCGATGTTGCGCCGCATCGGCTCGACCGACTGGCCGAGCTGGCTCAACAGCATTTCCTCGGTCTTCTTATGCCGGCTGGCGATAAAGGCGGCGACATGGCGGTCGATGGGTTCGCGCGGCCGTTGCCCGCCCGAAGCGGTCCACTCCAGCGCCCGCAACAGGTCGGCCGGCGTCAGCGGATAATACTTGAACGTCATCGGGCTGACGCAGGGCATCGACGGGTTCATTTCATAGAGCACCCGCTCCAGCCCCAAACCATGCGCCGACCGATCCAAAAAGCCGCGCAATTGGTCGAACATCTGCACCAGCGGCACAAACTCCGGCTTAAACTCGCTCTGCACGTTGGCCCAGAACATCGGCAACTGATTGCCGATGACCTCCGCCACCGGTTGCGGGTTGTCGCCGCGCAAAAAAGCTTCGGCCAAGGCCGAACCGATGCCGTCAATCATCACCGCTTTGTTTTTGTAACGGATGGGCGCGGTCGGATCGAGCGCCATGCAGACCCGCGCCACCAGACGGTCAGCGACCGATCCGCCCTTGGCGGCCGCCGCGGCGGTTTGCACGGCGTGCGCCACCGCGTCGGCGCGGGCTTCGTCGGCGAGACTGCGGCGCAGCCATTTATCCAACTCGCCATTTTCAATAATCGGCGTAGAGACGGCGGGATTGCGCCCCAGCGCGCGGGACACCGTGCGGGCGAACCATAAATCCTGCCCTTGGAACTCCAGCGGGCGCGCGGCGCGGCGGGCGACTTGCGGCTGTTTCGGGCTCAGTCGGCGGCCCGACAGCCAAAGATCCAGATCGTTGACCGTCCAACGCTGTTTAGGATCGTCCACCAGCAGGCCGCGCACCACTTCGGTGATCGCCAGCGGCAAACGAATTTGCCCCACCAGGGCGGGGTAGGAGCCGCGCTCGATCTTGGCGTGCAGCACCTGCTCATCATCCATGCCGCCCAGCGGATTGCGCCCCAGCAGCAAGATCAGCAGCGTGACTCCAAGGGAATACATGTCGTCGGCGGCGGAGCCGTGGCCGCGGCCGGACGGCGACGCCATGCCGCGTTCAATCGTCTCCAGCAGCGCCGGCTGCGCATAGCCGGGGGGGCACGACACGCATTCCCCCATCACCAGATTGGCGGCGGTAAGGTCGCGATAAAACAAATTGGTCGGGCGGATGCCGCCATGCGTCACGCCGCGGCCGGACATTTCGCGCAAGGCGTGGACAATCGGCGTCAGCACCACGCGGGTGAGCTGGTCTTCCGCCATCGGCTCGACGACGTCGGACAGCGCGTTCATCAGCCGGCGGCCGCCCGGCTTTTCAAACACCAGCGCGTAACGCCGGCATTTTTCCGGCGGCCAGTCCACCACCCCCCAATCCAGCAAACGCATGACGGCGTGACTGTCGAGATTGGCGATGGTCGAGGCGACGTCGGAACGCGGCAAGGCCGTGCCGGAACAGATGATGGCGTAAGGCTCCACCCGCTTATCCCGCAGCCCGCGCGCGGCGAAGGCGGCGCCGCCGGCCGCGTTCAATCCGGGAATTGGCGACCCCGGAACGATTTCATAGCGTTCGCCCAGTTTGACCGGATCGTACGTCGGTCCAGTCGCCGCCTGTTGGCCGGCGGGAGGCGGCGGCGTCTGCGGCGGGTTTTGCGCGGTTTGAGCGTCGGACGGCATGGCGCGTATGGTTTCCTTCAGCGTCTTGTCGCCCCGGGACGTTCGGGCGAATGCGGGGGGCGCAATATCATCCCATGCCTTATGACGGAAAATAATCTCTTAATGCGCCGCGGCAAGCAAGGGGCGCCCGCGAAATGCCGATGGGGCCGGCGCGGAAGCGATGAAATCGGGCGAGGTTACTGGACGGACGGAAAGCTTAGTGGCATATTGCGCCCGCACTTTCCTTGGGCAGGGCTACGCGCTGCCCGCCAGCGCGCCCGGTTCCGGCGGGCGATCTATTTAGGCGAGCGATGATGAGCGACAAGATCTCTTTGGTTTCCCGCATGATGCGCGCCCATGTCGATTTGATGACCTGGACTCGCGGCGAATTGGTGGGCGAGGACCGCTTCGGCAATCGCTATTATCGCGACAAAAAGGGCAAAGGCCGCATGCGCGAGCGGCGCTGGGTGATCTATAAGGGCGAGCCGGAAGCCTCCAAGGTGCCGCCGGAATGGCACGTTTGGTTGCACCACACCGCCGATAAGCCGCTGCCCGAAGGAAACAGCCCCTATCATCAGCCTTGGGTCAAGGAACACGCGCCGAACGCTTCCGGCTCCGCCCAGGCCTATCGCCCCCCCGGCCACGCGCTGGAAGGCGGTCGGCGCGCGCCGGCCACCGGCGATTACGAACCGTGGACGCCCTGACGCGGCGCGCTTCGGCGCCCGACGCCGTCCCGATTCCTGACCTACGGAGCGATGCGCCATGCGCCGCAATGTGATTGAGACCGTGCTCGGCGGCGTTGTGCTCGCCGTTGCCGGCTTGTTTCTCGCCTTTGCTTACACCAGCGCCAATTTGCGCAAGGTGGACGGTTACGAGGTGACCGCCGCCTTCACCTCGATCGCCGGTTTGCAGTCGGGCTCCGACGTTCGAATCAGCGGCGTCAAGGTGGGAACCGTCAGCAGCCTGACCCTTGATCCCGTGACGTATCAGGCGGTCGTCCACATGACTGTCGACCGCTCGGTCAAGCTGTCGAAAGACACCGCCGCCGTCATCGCGTCGGAAAGCATGCTGGGCGGCAAGTTCCTGTCGTTGGAGCCGGGCGGCGAAGAAGAGTTCATCAAGCCGGGCGGGCGTATTCAGTTCACCCAGTCCACCCCCGGCATCGAACAGTTGCTTGGGCAGGTTATCTTTAGCCTGCAAAACATGGGCAAGGGCGGCGAACAGCCGGCCGCGAAGTGATCGCCGCGCTGCGGCGCGGGGCGGCGGCGTTTATCGCGGCGAGCCTGCTCGTGGGGGCGCTTGCCAGCGTCGCTCACGCGGCGCCGGAAACGATGGAGGCGCGGAACGGCGCCAAATTGCGGGTGCTGGATAAAATCACCGCCCGCACCACCACCGTCGACGTGAAGTTGGATCAGACGGTGTCATTCGCCTCGTTGCGCATCACTCTGCGCGCCTGCCGGGAAAATCCGCCCACCGAAGCGCCGGAGTCGGCGGCTTTTCTGGAAATCGCCGAACAGGCGCCGGAAGGCGGGCGAAAAGTGTTTTCCGGCTGGATGTTCGCCTCCAGCCCGGCTCTGTCGGCGATGGAGCATGCGGTTTACGATGTTTGGGTGCTGGGCTGTCTCGGCGGTTAAGCGGCGACTTCCAGCAGCGCCGCCAGGGCGGCGGTTTGATCCACCGCATTCCAGTCCGTTTCAACGCCAAGCGCGTCGTTCAGCCGGCGTCGGTATTCGCGCCGGTCGATTTCGTATGCGCCGAACTGCCGTAAATGGTCGGTGACGAATTGCGTGTCCAGCAGCACAAAACCGGCGGCCTTTAATCGGGCCGTCAGGTGGACCAGTGCGACTTTACTGGCGTCGCGCGCCCGGCTGAACATGCTTTCGCCAAAAAACGCCCCGCCGATAGCGACTCCATACAGCCCGCCGACCAACTCGCCATTCAGGCGGCATTCCACCGAGTGGGCGAAGCCATTAGCAAATAAATCCTCATAGCCGTCCAAAATCGCCTGATTAATCCAGGTGACGCTCCGCCCCGGCGCCGGCGCGGCGCAAGCGCGCGTCACCGCGGCGAAGTCCTGGTCGAACGTCACCGCATACGTCTCCGCCCTCACGGTGCGCGCCAGACGCCGCGGCATGTGAAACGTTTCCAAAGGCAGCACGCCGCGCGCTTCCGGCTCGTACCAATCCACATGCGGGGAATCGGCCGATTCGGCCATCGGGAACACCCCTGCGGCGTAGGCGCGCAGCAAAAGCGGCGCGGAAAGCGATAGCATCATTTCAAGTTATGCCATTTTTCAGTTATCAACCGGCGTTGCAACGTTAGTTAGTTCAATTCAATCGCAGAACCATCGCCGCAGCGCAGCATTTCTGTAATGCTGTTCCGGCAGAATGACCTTCCGTTTATATGGTTGCGACTAAGCACCTTCTTTAAGGTTCCTCGTAGCTCGGAGAGGGGCGCATGCAGCGTAAATCGGCGACAGATGAGCAACGCGAGGCAAGTTCCGGCTTCCGGTCGCGGGCGCAAACCGCTTGGAGCGGTCTGGTCCGCGGATTCGGCTGGCGGGTTCGCCACCCTGCCCCGCCCTCGCCGCCGCGCCCCATCGAGCACCCGCCAGCGGGAGAGCTTCGTCGCGACTGCCGGCGTTGCGCCGCCGATTTTGAACGGGCGATGCGGCAAGTGGAAACCGCCAACACCGCCAAAAGCCGTTTCATCGCCACGGTCAGTCACGAACTGCGCACGCCGCTGAACGCCATTATCGGCTTTTCCCAAATCATCCGCGACGACATCCAGCGCAACGGAAACGGAACGGCGCTGCACGCCGACTTCGCCCAAGAGATACACGATTCCGGCCTCCATCTGATGGATATCATCAACGAGATTCTGGAATTGGCCAATATCGAAAGCGGTCGCCGGCCGCTGGCGCTGGAAGCGGTGGCGCTCGATTCGCTGTTCGACCTTTCAATAAAGAAAGCCGCCGCCGCCGCCGCGCGGGCCGGCGTGACGTTAGAAGTCGTTCAGCGCGGCATAACGCTGACCTCAGACCGTCTGTTGCTGCGCCAAATCATCGATCAATTGTTAAGCAACGCCGTCAAGTTTAATGTTCGCGGCGGTTGGGCGCGACTGAGCGCCGAAGCGCAGGACGGTCAGGTGGTGATATCCGTAGCGGATAGCGGCCTCGGCGTGGCGGCGGACGATTTAGGCCGGGTGTTTCAACCATTTTGGCAGGCGTCGACCGCGGTGGCGCGCGACTACGACGGCGCCGGCCTTGGCCTGACGCTGGTGAAGGCGGCGACGGAGGCCATGGGCGGCGACGTGCTGATCGATAGTCGCCCTGGCGTCGGAACGCGGGTCCGGGTCGCTCTGCCATTGCGTCTGGCGACGATTGACGGCACAACAGAGGCCGCGACGGCGGCTTGATCCAAAGCTCTGGACGGCGGCTGCGCAAGACATGATTTAAGGGAGCCGCCAGCTTGTCCGGTTTGCGTATGCTGCGCTTTGGCGCCGCTTTGACCACTCTGCTTTCCGCCGCTCTATTTTCCGCCGGCTCCGCCGTCGCAGCGCCGCCGGAAAGCGCCGCCAAGGGCAAAGGCCAGCCGGGGATGTTCGACTATTACATCCTGTCGATGGTGTGGAACCCGGAGGAATGCGCGCGTCAGGGCAAGAAGGCGGATCCGGTGCGCTGTGTCGGCGACCGCCGCGCCGGCTTTTTGGTGCGCGGCTTGTGGCCGGAATTTGAAAGCGGTCGGCGGCCGCAGGATTGCGCCAAGGTGGACGCCGTGCCGCCGGAAATGCTGGAGGCGATTCGCCCGATCATGACCGACGATGCGGCGATTCAACAACTGTGGCGCCGCCATGGTTCGTGCGCCGGTCTCAGCGTCGATTTTTACTTTGCCGACATGCGGGTCGCGTTTGAGCGCGTCAAGCTGCCGGAGATGTTCAAGAACCCCATCGGCACCTTCAGCCTGCCGGCGATTGAAGCGGTGAACCGCATCGCCGACGCCAACCCGGAGCTTCCCCCCGCCTCCATCGCCGGGGTGTGCGAAAAGAAGAAGCTGACGGAAGTGCGGATTTGCGTCACCAAAGACTTGGAGCCGCGCACCTGCGGCCCCAACGTCACGGCCAATTGCTCGGATAAAGACAGCCTCTTCGCGCCTTAAGAAGGCAAGGCGGCGGGCGGGCCTGTCAGACCGCTTTCGGTTTGGCCGGCGCGCCCAGCGCCGCCAGCTCGTCCAGCACCAATTGCAACATCTGCGGAACCCGCTCGACCATGCCGTCGGTCATGGTCAAGGTGGTGGCCATGCCGAACGGCACGCAGCCCACCAACGTGATGGTTTTCGGCTGCTCGTCGGTCAGCGTCAACACCGCCAGCAAATCGCTCAACCCCACCTGATGGGGCGACAGCTTGCCCTTGAAGAACGCCGGCACCTCGTCGCCCTTCAGCACCACCACGGTCCCGGCGGGAGCGCCGGTCTTCACCGCGTCGGCGACGATCATATGCTTGAAGCCGGCGATGGCGTTCAGCATGTCCATGCCGGCGGTGCCGCCGTCCACCACCGTCACGCCATCGGCCATGTCGTAACCGGCCTCCAGCGCCTCGATGACGCGAACGCCGATTCCTTCATCCTGCAACAGGATGTTGCCCAGCCCCAGCACCAATATCGACATGAGCCGTCTTCTCCGCAGCCGTCAGGCGGTTAACCCAGCCGCCCGCTCTTCCACCGCTTCCAGCGGGGGATGGACGCCGATTTCATGCGGATCGCGCAGCACGTAGCCGCGTCCCCACACCGTTTCAATGTAGTTATCGCCCTGCGTCGCGGTGGCGAGCTTCTTGCGCAGCTTGCAGACGAAAACATCGATGATCTTCAGTTCCGGCTCGTCCATGCCGCCATAGAGATGGTTCAAGAACATCTCTTTGGTCAACGTCGTGCCCTTGCGCAGCGACAACAGCTCGAGAATGCCGTATTCCTTGCCGGTCAGGTGCAACGGCTGACTATCCACCTCCACCGTGCGGGTGTCGAGGTTGACGGTAAGCCGGCCGGTGCGGATCAAGCTGTCGGAATGGCCCTTGGAGCGCCGCACGATGGCTTGAATGCGGGCGATCAACTCGCGCTTGTCGAACGGCTTGGTCAGGTAATCGTCGGCCCCGAAACCCAGACCTTTAATCTTGTGATCCAGTTCGGTCAGACCCGACAGGATGAGGATCGGCGTCGCCACCCGCGCCGCGCGCAGTCGGCGCAACACCTCATAGCCGTCGATGTCAGGGAGCATCAGGTCAAGAATAATAATGTCGTAGTCGTAAAGCTTGCCGATCTCCAACCCGTCTTCGCCCAGGTCGGTGGAATCGACGATGTAACCTTCCGTCTGCAACATCAACTCGATGCTCTTGGCGAGCGCAGAGTCGTCTTCGACCAGCAGAACCCTCATGGCGCTTCCCGATCCCCAACGGCGTTAATAAAGCTTGCGTATAGGTTAACAGACGAATGTGCTTAACGCCAGCATAGAACCGCCTTAAAGTTAACGAATTGCACGCGCAAAGAGAGGTTCTTTCCATGCCGGCGGACGTCGCGCGACTGATTCAGGATATCGACGCGATCAATCCTTACAGCCGTTTCGGCCGCGTCACCGCCGTTTCGGGGTTGATGGTGGAAGTGGGCGGCCTGCAACGGGAATTATCGGTGGGCGGGCGCTGCATTGTCGAGACCCGCGACCTGCGCCCGATCCCGTGCGAAGTGGTGGGTTTTCGCCAAGGCCGCGCGCTGTTGATGCCGTTCGGCAATCTTGACGGCGTCGGGCTGGGCTGCCGGGCGCTGGTGTCGGACGGTCAGCCGATGGTTTATCCGACGGTGGAATGGCTGGGCCGGGTGGTCAACGCGCTGGGCGAGCCGGTGGACGGCAAGGGCCCCCTGCCCCGCGGCGAGTACGGCGTGCCGATTCGCGGCAATCCGCCGCCCGCCCACGCCCGGCGCAAGGTGCGCGGCAAGATGGATTTGGGCATCCGCGCGGTGAACACTTTCCTTACCTGCTGCTACGGCCAGCGCATGGGCATTTTCGCCGGATCGGGCGTCGGCAAATCCTCGGTGATGTCGATGCTGGCGAAGTTCTCGTCGGCGCAAATCGCCGTCATCGGGCTGATCGGCGAACGCGGCCGCGAATTGCAGGAGTTTATTTCCGAAGACTTGGGCGAGGCCGGCATGGCGCGTTCGGTGGTGGTGTGCGCCACCTCCGACGAGGCGCCGCTGATGCGCCGCCAAGCCGCCTATATGACCCTGGCGATTTCCGAAGCCTTCCGCGACATGGGCGGCGAAGTGCTGTGCATGATGGACAGCGTCACCCGCTTCGCCATGGCGCAGCGCGAAATCGGCCTGTCGGCCGGGGAGCCGCCCACCACCAAAGGTTACCCGCCCACCGTCTTCGCCGAACTGCCCCGCCTGCTGGAGCGCGCCGGGCCAGGGGTGGAAGGCGCCGGCAACATCACCGGCCTGTTCACCGTGCTGGTGGAAGGCGACGACCATAACGAGCCGATTTCCGACGCGGTGCGCGGCATTCTCGACGGTCATATCGTGCTGGAGCGGCAAATCGGCGAACGCGGCCGCTATCCCGCCATCAATATTTTGCGCAGCGTGTCGCGCACCATGCCGGGCTGCAACAACGCCGCCGAGAATGAGTTGATCGGCATCGCCCGCCGGCTGATGGCGACGTACGACAATATGGCGGAAATGATCCGGCTGGGCGCGTACAAGCGCGGCTCCGACCCGGAAATCGACCAGGCCATCCATTTTCACCAGCCGTTGGAGGAGTTCTTGAAGCAGCGCAAGAGCGAGCCGGCGACGCTGGACGAGGGCTACGCCCAGCTCGCCGCCATCTTCGGCTTCCCCTGGCCGCCGCCGGGTTTTGAAGAACAGCCCGCCGGTCACTGAAACAGAGGTGACGGGCGATGAAGTCGCTGAAAAACCTGATCCGCATGCAAAAGAACGTGGTGGACGACAAACGCCGCGAGCTGGTGCGTTTTCAAGAAGAAGCCGATTATCTCCGCCAAGCGGCGCAAAAACTGGAAGACGAAATTCTCGCTGAACAGCAGGCGGCGCGCGACAATTTCGAAGCCTCCTTCGCTTACGCCAATTATCACAAAGCGGCGATGAAGCGCCGCGACCGGCTGTCTCAAGCCATCCGCGCCGCCGACCATTCGGTCGAACTGGCGGCGGAGGCGATGCGCGAAGCCTTTCAGGAATTGAAACGCTTTGAAATCGCCGAAGAGGAGCGCCTTGCCCGCGAAGCCGCCGAGCGCAAGCGCAAAGAGGCGATCATGCTGGATGAAACCGCCTCCATCCGCTTTTTTCGCAAACGCAGCGACGAAGAGATAAATGGGGAGTGACGGCAAGCCCCGCCCGCCGCAAATCTCCCCCGCCGGGCCGCCCCCTTGCTCAGGCCGGGCAAAGCGTTTAGTCATGGACCTAGTGTAGGACTTAGCCAAAACCCGCAATTAACGGTGTGAAACGACCATGGCCGCCACCCATCATTCCAAGGTTCTCATCATCGGCGCCGGCCCGGCGGGCTATACCGCGGCGATTTACGCCGCTAGAGCCAATCTGGCGCCGACGCTGGTGCAGGGCATGCAGCCCGGCGGGCAATTGACCATCACCACCGACGTGGAGAACTACCCCGGCTTCGCCGAGCCCATCCAAGGCCCGTGGCTGATGGAGCAAATGGCCAAGCAGGCCGAGCATGTCGGAACCAAGATGGTGTTCGACGTCGTCACCGAGGTGGATTTCACCCAGCGGCCGTTCCGCGCCGTCGGCGATTCCAGCGACGTCTACACCGCCGACGCGGTGGTGATCGCCACCGGCGCGCAAGCCCGCTGGTTGGGCATTCCGTCGGAGGAAGCCTATCGCGGCTTCGGCGTGTCGGCCTGCGCCACCTGCGACGGCTTCTTCTTCCGCGGCAAGGAAGTGGCGGTGATCGGCGGCGGCAATTCCGCGGTCGAAGAGGCGCTTTACCTCACCAACCACGCCTCCAAGGTGACGATCATCCACCGCCGCGATTCCTTCCGCGCCGAAAAGATCCTGCAAGATCGGCTGTTCAAGCACCCGAAGATTGAAGTGGTGTGGGACAGCGTGGTGGAGGAGATCGAAGGCGGCGGCGGCCAGGGGTTTGAAAACCCGCGCCACGTCACCGGCGTGCGGATCAAGAACGTCAAGACCGGCGCGGTTTCGGTCGTGCCGGCGGAAGGCGTGTTCGTCGCCATCGGCCACGCCCCGGCCACCGAACTGTTCCGCGGCAAGCTGAAGATGGACGAAGCGGGCTATCTGGTGACGGCGCCCGACAGCACCGCCACCGATGTGCCCGGCGTTTTCGCCGCCGGCGACGTCAAGGACAAGGTCTATCGCCAAGCGGTCACCGCCGCCGGCATGGGCTGCATGGCGGCGCTTGAAATCGAACGCTGGTTGGCGGCGCAGGGGGAATAGTCCCCTGCCCCTGGTTCTTCTCGGTCAGGCGCCGGCGGCGTAAGCCTTGGCGCCGACGCCGCCATGGGCGAAGCCGTTGGCCAACGGCTTGCCCGCGGCCGCGAACTTGGCGACGGCCCCACGTGGTGTAGATTTGGACATCTGGCCCCCGGTGTTGGAATACACTTCGGTGTCCAGGACGAGGATGTTGACGTTGCGGCCGCTGGCCAGCACATGGTCCAGCCCACCGTAACCGATGTCATACGCCCAGCCATCCCCACCGACGATCCA
>CALGOL010000628.1 GCA_937960755.1 uncultured Azospirillum sp. | reverse complement strand
CGCAGTTGGAGACGGCGGCGCCGACCGACGACGTCCGCGCCTGGGGCGAGGCGCGCAATCGCTTGACGGTGGCGCGGCTGATTTGCCAAAGCGCGCTGTCGCGGGAGGAAAGCCGCGGCGCCCATTACCGCACCGACTTCCCGCAAAGCGCCGTCCAGCCGCGTCGCCGCATGGCGCGGTTGAACGGGCATTCGCTTGATGAACAACCGGTTTTTGACCAGACGGCCGCTGCGGCGGCGGGAGAGCCAGCGTGTCGCACCCACTGATTATTGAGCCCATCGTCCGCGCCGCCCTGCTGGAGGATTTGGGCCGCGCCGGCGATGTCACCACCGACGCCGTGGTTCCGGCCGATCTGAAAGCGGTCGGCAAGTTGGCGGCGCGCAAGGAAGGCCGCGTCGCCGGCCTCGCCGTCGCCACGGCGGCGTTCCGCCTGCTCGACCCGGCGGCGGAGTTCACCATCAACTATGACGACGGCCACGACGTGCCGGCCGGCGGCGTCATCGCCAAGGTTCACACCACCGCCCGCGGTCTGCTGACCGCCGAACGCACCGCGCTCAACCTGATGGGGCGGATGTCGGGCATCGCCACGGCGACCCGCGCGCTGGTTCAGGCGGTGGAGGGGACCAAGGCGCGCATCGTCTGCACCCGCAAGACCACGCCGGGCCTGCGCAGCCTGGAGAAATGGGCGGTCAAGCTGGGGGGCGGGGCCAATCACCGTTTCGGGCTCGACGACGCGGTGTTGATTAAAGACAACCACATCGCCATTGCTGGCGGCGTGCGCGCCGCGGTCGAGGCGGCGCGGGCCGCGGTGGGTCATATGGTCAAGATCGAGGTGGAGGTCGACACCCTCGACCAGTTAGCCGAGTTGCTGGACATCGGCGGGGCCGACGTGGTGTTGCTGGACAACATGGGGCCGGCGACGCTGGCGCAAGCGGTGAAGATGTGCGAGGGCCGGCTGCTGACCGAAGCGTCCGGCAACGTCACGCTGGAAACCGTGCGCGCCATCGCCGAATCCGGCGTCGACATGATCTCCGTCGGCTGGATCACCCATTCGGCGGCCAATTTCGACATCGGCTTGGATATGTAACAATCGGAAAACAGGGCGGTCCCCCGCTCCGGCGACCATGCCGAAGCGGAGGGCCGCTTTTCCGTTACTTCGCCGCCATCGGGACGTTCTTGCCGTCCTTCCACTCATAGAGCACATAGGCCGGGTTGACCGTATCGCCCTTGGCGTCAAAGCGGATTTCCCCCACCACCGTGTCAAAGGCGTTGGCGCGCAAGGCTTTGGCCAGCTTATCCGAATTGACGGCGCCCGCCTTCTCCCACCCTTGCGCCAGCAACTGCACCACGCCGTAGCTGTAGAAGGCGAAATTGCCGGGGGCCTGCTCGCCGCCTTTGGTGAAGCTCTGCACCAAAGCCTGCGCCGCCGGATGGCTGGCCGCCGACGGGCTGTCGGTATAGAGCGTGCCTTCGCCGGCCGCCCCAGTGATCGACCAGAATTCCGGGTTGTTCAACCCGTCGCCGGAAACGAAGCGGGCGTTCAGCCCCAATTCCCGCGCCTGACGCACCAGCAGCCCGAGTTCCGGGTGATAGCCGCCGTAAAACACCGCTTCGGTCTTGACTTCCTTCAGCTTGGTGATGAGGGCGGAGAAGTCTTTTTCGCCTTGAGTCACCGAACCGCGATAAGCGATTTTGCCACCGGCCTGTTCGATGGTCTTGGCGACGACGTCGGAAAGCCCTTTGCCGTACGACAGCTTATCGTCAACCACCGCCACCGCCTTGCCGGCGTATTGCTCGGCCAGGAAGCGGCCCGCCACCACGCCCTGTTGGTCGTCGCGGCCGCAAGCGCGGAAAATGGTCTTAAAGCCGCGTTCGGTGAGCACCGGATTCGTTGCGGTCGGCGTCACCATGACGACGCCGTCTTCATTATAGACTTCCGCCGCCGGGATGGCCGAGCCGGAGCACAGATGGCCGACCACCGCCGCCACCTTGTCAGTGACGAAGCGATTGGCGACCGCCACCGCCTGGCGCGGGTCGCAAGCGTCGTCGCCCACTTTCAGCACCAGCTTCTGGCCCAGCACGCCGCCCTTGGCGTTGATGTCGTCCACCGCCTGCTGCGCGCCGCGCACCGCCTCTTGGCCCAAAGCCGCCACCGGGCCGCTGGTGGGGGTTCCCATGCCGATGAGGATATCGGCCTGCGCAGCCCCGGCGGCGACAGTCATCGCCGCGGCGGCCAGCGCAGAGGCGGCCAGCACGGAAGCGGCTTGCAAGGTAATGCTTTTGGACATGAACGCCCTCTTACTTTCGCTGTGCGTCTTCATCCCAACGGCGGAGGCCGCAGGTCCGCAACTTTTGGCTAGTCGGCGGCCGTCTGGCAAGAGACTGGACGTCGCGCAAAGGCCCCGGCGCCAAGAAAATCGCCCACGGCTGGTCGCCGGGTCAACCATCCAGCCCGCCGATCAGCCGTTTCCTTGATTGCCGGCAAAACCAACGACGCTTCGCCTAAAGTCCAATAACCGTAGTCGGCGACAGAATATTACACTGGCGCCGGATCATCTGCCGGAGTTTCTCCAACATGAAAAATATAATCGCCGCCGCCGCTTTGGCCGGCGCCGTCTTCGCCGCGGGCGCCGCAACCGCCGCCGACAACGAAACCATGATGGCCGCTCAAGGCCAAAATGTCTTCCAGCACCGTTGCGGCGGCTGCCATTCCGCCGACCCGTCGAAAAACACCTTCGGCCCCAGCCTTTCCGGCGTTGTCGGCCGGCCGGCGGCCAGCTTGGCGCGTTTCGCTTACTCCGACGCGCTGAAGGCGTCGAAAATCGTCTGGACGGAAGACAATCTGCGCAAGTGGATCGCCGGCAACGACCAGTTCGTTCCCGGCACCCGCATGCGTCACATCGCCATCACCGACGGGGCCGAACAAGACTACCTGTTGGCGTTCTTGCGCGCGCTAAAGTGAGTTTCTAAGACGGCGCGGCCGTTGCGCGACGAAAAGTCGCCCGCCGACCGCGCCGTCTTGGCGCTTAGCGAAGCGAATTCAACCTTTCGGTGATGCGCATCAATTCCGTCGGCGCGGACGGGACGTCGACGCCGACAAAGTCGTGATACAGGATGTTCGGCACGTTATCGGCCGTGATGAGGCCGTCGCTGATCCATTGATCGATGACGGGAAGCATCGCCCGATTGGCGCCCAGCGCCGCGCCCCGAATGTCGCCGAACACCGCGGTCAGCGGCGCCATATTGTTTTGCGTCGCCGTCCACGACAAGAGGAACAGCCCCGGCCGCGCCCCGGCGCTTTTCTTGAACTTGACGAATTCGTTCCGCTGACCGTCAATCGCCGCGGTCCATTCCGCCTTGTCGGAATAGCGGTCATAAATCTTGAAGTTCGTCACCTTGTGGGGCGCGCTGTCCGCGCCGGACATGCGATAGATCCCCCGCGTGATGTCGAACGGCATGTCGTTTCCGCTATCGTCGAACACGCATAAAATTGTCCGTCCGCCCGCGGCCAACTGGTTCAATCGCATCTCATCCAACTTAATGTCGGACACTGTTGAAACGATGATCCGAGCGCCCAACACCCGCGTCGTCAGCGCCACCAGCTTTTTCAGATCTTCGGCGTCGCAGCCGGATTGCCGGTCTAAATTCTGATAGTGCGAAAATTGGAGAATAATCAGCTCATGCTGGTTGCCGCCTTCGTCGGCGAAACGCGCGACATTGTGCAGCGCCTGTTCCAAGTCCTCGCCGACGCCGCCGATGTATTTGGCGATCTCATTGGTCCACTTGCCGACGTCACTGACGCGGTCGACATGCGCCAAATAAAAGCGGCCGCCATGCACGGCGGGGCGCAGATCAAAGAACCGGGCGCCAGACCTCAGTTGAGCCCCGATATCGCGTTCCTGCGTTAGAGAAAGCGCATCGATGCGACGATCCGCCAGCGGCTGAATAGCGCTGACGAGGCCGCCTAACGAACTGGCGAGATCGGTTTGCGAAAAGCTCCTGGTGTCGATCGGCTCATCCCTGCGGAACAGGTTGGCGAAACGTTGCGCATACTCCTTCGCCCTGGTGGCCGCACCATCGGCGAAGCGGCTGTATTTGTTGCCGTCCACCGCCTGACGGATGTAGGAGCCGATGATCTCATCCCTGAATCGCAGCGGATAGCGCGCGACGATATGCGACGTTCCGGCGTCGTGCGAACCGGGCAGGCAGATGTGCTTTAGCTGACGCTCGGCGAGCGCCGGCCACATCTGCGACATCCAGGCGTGCGGCGGCAGCGCCTGCGCCGGATAGGGCGAGGCCCGCCGCGACGCGGACGGCGACGACGTCAAGCCGGCGGCGATCAGATGGGCGAAAGCGACGTCTTTTACTTTATAGGCGTTATGTTCGCAGATCGCGTGATCGGCGTTGAGATTGAATACGCCGCGCACGCCGGCGCCGAAGGGATAGGCCAGCGGGCCGCATTCCGCCCGGTCGTCAAAAGAACGGTGCAACGGCACGGCCTTTCCGCCCTTCGCGCCATGAATCGCGATGGGCGCGCTGAGCCCGGCGCCGGTAAAAAAGTCGCGGTATTTCTTATAGCCGTGGTTAATCCACCACGTCACGTTCGGCCAACTCTCGTTGGGTTTAAACGGGGTGTATTCTTGAAAAAAGTCGAACAGCTTAACCACGGCCTCGGCCGGCGTCCGCAGCGCGTTTTCCGCGCTCATCGCCAGATCGGTCGCCTGCATCAGCGTATCTTGTTGCGAAGTGGAGATCAGCAACGGGCCGCCGATGCTGTCGGCGACATGGGCGAGTTGACCGCCGGGCGCAAACCATTCGGGCTGCGCCGCCCCTTGAATCAGAAACGCCGACCCGATCCGACCGCCCAAACCGACGCTCGCCAGCCGCCCCAGGGCCTTAGCCAGCACGACCGTGCCCAGGCTGTGCGCGGCGACGTGTAGGCGCACATTGGCGTTGGCTTCGATAATCCTGATGAGCTGTTGAGAAACGCCGTCGCCGCCCAGCACCTTTAGGGAAGGCAGCGTAGAGCCCGCCCCCAGTCGATCCAGGTTTTTTAAATCAATCATGGAAGGCCAATAAATGCCCAGCACGCCGATGCGAGCGACATCGACGCCCTGCTCCAGCGCCACACGGGCGATTTCCCGCATGTAGGCGTCATAAATGCCTGGCGCCTCGTCGCGCTTATTATTCATGCCGTGAACCAGCACGAACAGATCGGTGATCGACCAGTCGGGCGCGCCCAGCGCTTGCGATAGCGCGCGGCTGCTTTGCATCGCTTCACTATCTGAGTGATTAGGTTGATCGTCATTGTTCAACGCCATTTCCCAAAAAGGAAAGCCGTTAAAAACGGAGCGATCATTGAAATCGCCGATTTTTTTCTCGGCGCCGCCAATATTTTTCATTTTTTAGCCCTCTGGTTAGGCAAGAGAATTCTTTTCCGGTCGCGCGCATTGCGGACAGATTGTTACAGACTGATTTTTTTGACGCTTTATTCACACCAAGAGCATTTAAATATTTTGAATCTGCCGATTAAATAGAAAAATTGTTTTTTATCGTTATTTTCTCTTTTTTTTATTAATTTAATGCATATGTATTTATTTTTCGGTTGATGCGTGAATTTATCATCGATTTTTACAAGCTGCATCTCTGGAGATAATAATTAATAGTTGATGATTTTGGCATTTTACTTAGTGATAAATTGCTTTTTATCCGCAGGCGATTAGTCGCCGACGCCGACTCGGGGAGAGAGACGCGCGAACCGCCAACGCCGGATCAAGGCTGTCCGGCGGGACGGACACGTTCGGTCGGCAGGCCTTCCAACATCCAGCCGTCTATCCCGTCGGGATACCAATAGACCGGGCCGTAGCCCAGCCGGATCGCCCGCAAAGCGGCGTTCCACGACACCCAGCAGTCAATATAGCAATAAAACAAAAAGCCGGCGCCGGGCCGCTCCGCCCGCATGGCGTCGAGACGGGTCTTGAAATAGGCGACCTCGTCGGCTTCCGGCGCGCCCTTGCCGACGTTGGGCAGCCAGACGCTGCCGGGAATCACCGTTTTTGGCGCGGCGACCAGCCACGGGCGCGGCGGCGCTACGGCGCGCTCCGCCGACTCGACAAACACCAGCCAGACCTTGTTTGCTTGGATAAGGCGTTGCGTTTGTTCGAGATCGACCGCCGTCCCGCCCGGCAACGCGGCCGGGGTGGGGGCGCGGTAATGATCCATGCGGTAATCGTCGGGAACGGGGACTTGCGCCGCGGCGGGTGCTGCGAGAAGGAAAAGGAGCGTAAGAACAGCCGCCCATGCGCCCCTCTCCCCAAGGGGGGAGAGGGTTCGCCGGCCTGCCCTCACGTGCCAACCTTGGGCCATGGACGGGGCAGCTTGTTCGCCAGCACCACCGCTTGGGTGCGGCTGCACACCTTCAGTTTCTGCAAAATCGCCGAAACATGCGCCTTCACCGTGGTTTCGGTGATGCTGAGCTCAAAGGCGATCTGCTTGTTCAGCTTGCCGGTGCCCAGCATCTCCAACACCCGCATCTGCTGCTGGGTCAGGCTTTGCAGCCGGCGGGCGATTTCCGCCGCCTCCTCGTTGATTTCCACCGGTTCGTCTTCCTCGTCCAGGTCGCCGAGACCGACCGGCAAATAAATTTCCCCCGCCATCACCTTGCGCAAAGCCACCGCGATGGCGTCGCGCGGCGTCGATTTGGGGATGAAACCCGACGCCCCGGCGCGGATGCAGTCGCGCACCAAGCCGCGGTCCTCGCTGGCCGACACCACCACCACCGGCACGGCGGGGAAGCGCCGGCGCACCGAAACAAGCCCGTCCAGATCGTGCATGCCCGGCATGTTGAGATCGAGCAGCACCATGTCGAGCGCGCCTTTCTCGTCGAGTATCTTAACCGCGTCGTCGAGACTGCCGGCTTCGAACACCTCGTCGGCGTGGCAAGAATAGGCGACAGCCAGACGCAATGCGTCTCGCACCATCGGATGATCGTCGGCAATCAGGATTCGCAGCATCAGCCCGTCCACTACGGTTGCGGCCCCACGACGTTCCCGCCCCGCGTCTGTCGAGACTAGCATCGTCGCATCCTCCTTACTGAAGCGCCAAAGAGCTTTCAATTCCACCAACGGACAATAGAAAAATATTATTTTCCTGAAACAACCCGCGCTCGGCGCAAAAAAAGGGCCGGGAACGCCCGGCCCCTCTTCGCAGTCGCAGCAAGAGCTGTCTCGCAATCGCAGCGTAAACGTCGCGATTACGCCTTCGGCAACTTGAACACCCAGAGCATGCCGCCCTGATTAATGTCCTTCACCAGCTTGGCGACTTCGCCGCCCCACAGCGGCACCGCGCCGCCCCAGCCGGAAACGATGGCGAGGTACTGCTCGCCGTCCATTTCCCAGGTGACGGGGGAGCCGACGACGCCCGACCCGGTGTTGAACTTCCACACTTCTTCGCCGGTCTTGGCGTCGAACGCCTTCAGGAAGCCTTCCGGCGTGCCGGTGAACACCAAGCCGCCCTTGGTGGTCATGACGCCGCCCCACAAGGGCGCCGCGTTCTTCTGCTCCCACACCACCTTGCCGGTCTTCGGGTCCATGGCGCGCAGCGCGCCGATGTGGTCGTCGAAGATGGTCTTAATGGTGAAGCCGGCGCCGAGATAAGCCGCGCCCTTCTTATAGGTGATCGGCTCGTTCCAAATCTCCATGCCCCAGTCGTTGGACGGCACGTAGAACAGGTCGGTGTCGGGGCTGTAGGCCATCGGCATCCAGTTCTTGCCGCCGAGGAACGACGGCACGGCGAACACCGACTTGCCCTTCTGGTCGCCCTGGGGCGCGCCCGGACGGTTGTCGTCGTTGTAAACCGGGCGGCCGTCCTTGCCGATTTCCTTGGCCCAGGTGATCTTCGGCACGAAAGGCGTGGCTTGGATGAATTTGCCGTTGGTGCGGTCGATCACATAGAAGAAGCCGTTGCGGTCGGCCTTGGCGCCGGCCTTGATGACCTTGCCGTCCTTCTTAAGGTCGAACGGAATGAATTCGTTGACGCCGTCGAAGTCCCAGCCGTCGTGCGGGGTGGTCTGATAGGCCCAGGCCACGTCGCCGGTGTCGACCTTAATGGCGATGGTGGAGGAAGTGTAGAGGTTGTCGCCCGGCCGCAGATGGCTGTTCCACGGCGCCGGGTTGCCGGTGCCGAAGAAGGCCAGCTTGGTTTCCGGGTCGTAGGTGCCGCCCAGCCAAGTGGCGCCGCCGCCCATCTGCCACATGTCGCCCGGCCACGAAGCGTTCTTCGTGCCGGTCATGGTGGATTCTTTGCCGTTCAGCGTCCCCATATGGCCTTCGATGGTGGGACGGCTCCACACCAGCTCGCCGGTTTCCGCATCACGCGCTTCCACCGCGCCGATGACGCCGAATTCGCCGCCGGAATTGCCGGTGATGATCTTGCCGTCGACGATCAGCGGCGCCGCGGTGGCGGAATAGCCGTCCTTGTACTCGCCGATCTTCTTGTTCCACACCACCTTGCCGGTGTCCTTGTTCAGGGCGACCAGACGGGCGTCGAGGGTGGCGAAGTAAACCTTATCCTTCAAAATGCCGGCGCCGCGGTTGATGACGTCGCAGCACGGCATGATGCCGTCGGGCAGGCGGTGATCGTACTGCCACTTTTCCTGGCCGGTGCGAGCGTCGATGGCCCACATGCGGGAATAGGAGCCGGTGACGTAAATGACGCCGTCATGAATGATCGGCTGCGATTCCTGACCGCGCTGCTTTTCACCGCCGAAGGAAAACGCCCACACCGGGGTGATCTTCTTGATGGTGTTGCGGTTGATCTTGTCCAGCGGGCTGTAGCGCTGGGCCTGCGGCCCCATGCCGTAGGTCAGCACGTCGCCGGTGGTGGCGGCATCCTTCATCAGGTCGTCGCTGGTCGGACCGGCGGCCAGAACGGCCGTCGCGGTCAGCGCGACCAAGCTGGTGGCCAGACCGATGGCGGTGATGCTTCGCTTCATAATAGGCGCCTCCCAAAAGAGCGTCGTAAAGTTGCGGCGCGCGTCAAAGGGACCGCGCCGGTCGTGCCGGGTTTCGTGACTGACTGGATTGTTTTATTTGCTTCTTTATCCCGGCAGCTTTTCCCAAATCGGGCAAGTCGGGCAATTAGTCATTAGTAGGAGGTGGGAGGAAAAACCGGCAAAACGCCCATTATTGCTGCAATGCAGTACGACCTTAGTTGCGTTGGATCAGCAACGGCGCTTCGATTTTCGGCCATAAATGAGCGACCGAGCGCAGGTATTCTTCCCGAGCCACCGCCAGCGACGCGAATCGTCCGGGCAACGGGGCGTTCAGCACTTCCGCCATATCCTTGCCGGCGGCGGCTTCCGCCCGCAAAAAGCCGTCCAGCCATTGCAGATAGTCGCGGGTCTCGCCAATCGCCGACATGTCGGCGCGGATGTTCCCGTGGTTGGGAACCAGAATCGCGACGGGCAGCGCCGCCAGCGCGTCCAGCGACGCCAACCAGCGCGGAATGTCGGCGTGCGGCGTCGTCGGCATTCGGCCGGCGAACACCAACCCGCCGGCGAACAGCACGCCGGTGGTCTCATCGAAAATCGCCAGATCCGCCGCGGTGTGGCCGTCCAGCGCGATCAGCCGCAGGCGATGCTTGCCGAAACTCTCCACCGACGCCCGCACCGGCTCGGTCGGGATGGTCAACTCGGTGCCGGCCATCCAGTCGCCGGCCAGCCGGTACATGGCGTCGAGCATCCCCGGCCCTTCCCGCTCGATTCCCGAGATGGTTTCCGGCAAAGCGGCGACGGGTATCCCCTTGAAGGCTTGCGCGCCGAGGAAATAGTCGGGGTGCTGGTTGGAGACGTAAACCTTAATGATCGGCCTGGGCGTGACTTTGCGGATGGCGGCGCGCATCTCCTCGCCGAACAGCCGCGACGGCCCGGCCTGGATCACCACGACGCCGTCGTCAGTCACGATGAAGCCGGGGTTGAGGATATTGCCGCCGTTGGCGCGGGTGAAATGCTCCAGCCGGCCTTCAAAAACATAGGTGTCCGGGGCTATCTGCACCGGGACGAGGCCGTAGCTGCGCGGGGCGGCGTGGGCGGGCGCCGTCAGGGCGACAAGGCAAAGGAGCAGGAAGGCCATAACCCTCTCCCCCCAGGGGAGAGGGTGGCGCGCAGCGCCGGGTGAGGGGGCGCGGCGAATAATTTGGCGAAGCCTCTGAACCGCCCCCCTCACCCTGCCCTCTCCCCAGGGGGGAGAGGGTTCATTTTGCTGAAAAGCTGTCGCCATCACGACGCGCCTCCTTGATTGAGCACAGCCGTGAACTCCGCGCCCCCGTTGTCGCGACCGGACAACGTCACTTTCTCGGACAGGCCGCGCTTGACCTCCAGCGTGAACACCGGGTTTTCCGCCACCGGCTCGCCGCCTTCGATGCGGGCCAGCACCCCGCCGTTCCCGTCGCGCAGCGTCATTTCGTCAATGAAGTAAGGGGGAATGCCCGGCGCTAGCCCGGTGTCCATCGGATGGCGCACCGTGAAGCGCAACCGGGTCGCCGCCTCGCCGTCGCGGTCGGCCTTGAAGACCGCGGCCGCCACCTCGCCCAGGCGCTGCGCCCAGTCGGCTTCGGCGTAGGCGGCAGCCGGCTGGGTGCAGCCGCCGCCCACCGCCTCCAGTATCACCGTCTTCATCCGCCAACCGCCGTCCGCCATCTTCACCGCGGCGCGCAAAGGCGTGCTCTGCTGCACCTTGATGCGCGTCCCGACGACGGGCCGGGCGGCTTCCGGCTTAAAGCGCAGGATGAACGGCAAGGGGTTGAGATCGGCGATCAGCACGATTTCCCTGACGTCGGGCCCTAACGCGGAGGCGTCGACGAACACCGGCGCCGCCAGCGGGTTTTCCGCGTCGGGCGGGGCAAGCAAAATGATCCGGTCGTCGTCGGTCACCGGGGCGTCGCCCAGGATGCGCGGCTTGAGCACGTCCCACATGACGTCTTCCAATCCGCCAGCGGCTTGCGCCGCCCCCGCAGTCGCCGCGAGAGCGAATGCGATCACCGCTAACAACCCTCTCCCCCCTGGGGAGAGGGGGGAGCCGCAGGCTCCGGGTGAGGGGGTGTTACGGCTGAAAAGCCGGAAAAAATCGCGCATCCGCGACGTTTCCCCCCTCACCCAACCCTCTCCCCAGGGGGGAGAGGGCTTCCGCCGCCATCCGTGCATTCTCGACAGATCAACGCGCATCATTCCGCCTCCTCCTTCACATTTTTTATGTTTTTCAGTCGTCTATCGGTATCGGCTCCCACGTCGCGCCGTATTTGGCGAAGATCGCCGCCATGCGGCCGTCCGCCGCCATCGCCGCCAGCGCGTCGCCGACAGCGTACGCCAAATCCCGCGAGGCCTCGTTCACCGCAATGCCGACATCCCACGACGCCCGCATCGGCGGCGGCATGGTCAGGGGCGTCATAACGAAGCCGCGCTGGGGACGCGCCGCCAACGCCGCTTCAATTTGCGTGCGCGGCCCGGCGGCGGCCGCCGCCTCCCCCGACCACAGGGCGTCAAGCGCCAGGGTCATGGTCATGTAATGCTTGACGTTGGAGCGCAGCCGCCCGCCGGCGGCGCTGACCAGATGGAAATCCGGCACGCTGTCGATCTCCACCGCCAACGGAACGTCGGGAAGATCGTCGATGACGGAGGTGTCGACTCGTTCCGGGTCGCGCAGGAAGACGAAGCGCTCGCGATGATAGGGGGCGGCCAACACCGCTTCCGGGTTCAGCACGCCAAAGGTCCGGTCGTAGGGCACCCGCATCATGAAGTCGGCGACGCCGCCGCCGAGATAATGCCCCTTCCACACCCCGTTGCGCAGATCGTCGGAAACGGTTTCGCCCGCGGTCAGCTCCCAAATATCGGCCTTGACCCCCAGGGTCTTGGCGACCTCGCGCGCGATATCGACGTCGACGCCTTTGACGACGCCGTCCTCCTTCCATGAGTAGGGCGGAAAGTCGCGGTAGACCGCGACCCGCACCGATCCCGCCGCCAGCACGTCGTCCAGCGGGCGGGCGGCGGCGGGCGTTACGGCCAAGGGCCCAACGGCGAAAAGCCGGCCGACCGCCACCGCGGTCGCCAGCCCGAGAAGGGCGCGACGGCTAAAGCGCCGTCCGCCCCGCTGATGCGTCCGCGTCATGCGGTCTCGCGTCAGTCTTGATGCACGGTGTCGAGGTAGGAGCGGATGGCCCAGCCGGCCTCTTGCCCCAGGATCTCGCCGAACGGCGGCATGTAGACGTTGCCGTTGCGCACCGAACCGCCGATGAAGCGCTCCTTGAACCACTCGTCGCCCAGGTCGGCCTTGTCGAGGTAGCGCAGATCGGGGGCGATGCCGCCGGAGACCGCCTCCAGACCGTGACAGCGGGCGCAGTTCTGATTATACGCCGACTTGCCGATTTCGATGGCCTTGGGGTTGCCGCGATAGGGGTTGACGTCGCGCCACTTGGCGCCCAGCGGTTCCAGGCCGGTGGTGTCGACCGCCTGCGGAACCGTGTCGCCATGCGCGCGAACTTCCCCGGCGACGCCGACGATCCCCGCCAGCAGCACGCATGCGGCCGAGAGCTTCAGGAGCCGAGAGGTCATGCCGTTTTTTCCTTTCCCAAGACGTGAATTTTTCCAGCGCTTTCCTGTCGTCGCTGCGACTGCGCCTGATGTCTGACGGGTACGATAACGGCCGTCCGCCCTTGAGATAATTGGACTTTGGTCCAACGAAATTTCACTTCGCAGCACCGCGGCGCAATATCGCAAAGCTTGCCGATTCATTATCCCATGGCGCCATTGGCGCGGGGGCGCCGTCCGCCCTAACCTCCGTCTCGCCAACAAAAACAATGGGGGGCGATTGAGATGACGGGAAAAATCGGTCGCATGGCGGCGGTCGCGGCGACAGGATTGACCCTGTCGGCGGCGGGAGCTTTCGGCGCCGACGGCGGGCCGGTGCGGCTGGCGTTCTTGTCCCAAGCGCGGGAAATTCCCCCGGCGCTGTCCAATCTCGACCAGCCGCCATCCGACGAAGGTCTGGCGGGGGCGACGTTGGGCGGGGCCGACAACGCCGCCGGCGGGCGTTTTTTAAAGCAAACCTATGAGCTGGAGAAGGTGGTGGTGGAGCCGGAAGGCGACGTCGACGCCGCCTTCCTTGAAGGTCGGCCCGTCGATGCCGGCGACCCG
>CALGOL010000627.1 GCA_937960755.1 uncultured Azospirillum sp. | reverse complement strand
GGCGCGCGCGGCGGCGACCGCCACGCCATCCGCCGCCATCTGGCGCTCCAGCGCCTCCAGCCAGTCGGGCGCCTTGACGCCGTCACGCAACAGGCGCGCTCGCTCTCTCATTGCGTTATCGTAACGAGAAATCCGCCCGGCGTGGGCCGGGTCGAGGCCGAAAGCCAGTCGGTCGATATAGCGCCGCCGCACCCCGGCGCCGTCGATGAACAGCCGGTCCATTTGCGGCGTCAGCCAAACCGCCGCCAAGTGCAGCGCCAGCGCGGTTTGACTGCGGGCCGGTTCGCCGTCAATGCGCACCAGCCGGCGTTCGCGCTCTCCGGGTTGCGGCGGGCCGTCGACGCCGACGCCCAATTCCATCAGACCGGTCGGGCCGCGCACCGTCGCCGCCACCGCCCAGCCGCCGTCGACATCGCCGAGCCGCTGGGCCTCGCCCAACCGGGCATTGCGCAAACCGCGACCGGGGACGAGAAAGCTCAAGGCTTCTAATAGATTGGTTTTCCCGGCCCCATTCGGGCCGATCAGCGCCACCGGCCGGCCGTCCAATATCAGCCGCGCCGCCGGGTAATTACGAAACCGGGTAAGCGTCAGCTTGACGACGGCGGAAGCCGCCCCAGGCGCCGCAAGGGGCAAGGGTCACACCCGCATCGGCATCAGCACATAAAGCGCCGAATCGTCGCCGCCGTCCTTGATGATGGTGGGCGCGGCGGCGTCCGCCATGAAGAACGCCGCCTCTTCGTTTTCAATCTGCTGCACGATATCCAGCAGATAGCGGGAGTTGAAACCGATCTCCAGCGCCGGGCCGTCGTACTTGCCTTCCAGCTCGTCACTGGCTTGGCCGGCCTCCGGGCTGTTGGCGGAAACAGTGATGATGTTCTTGCCCAACGCCATCTTAACCGCGCGGCTTTTTTCGGTGGAGATGGTGGCGACGCGATCCACCGCGGCGGCGAATTCCTTCGGCCGCACCAGCAGGAGCTTGTCATTGCCGGACGGGATGACGCGCTCGTAATCGGGGAACGAGCCGTCGATCAGCTTCGAGGTCACGGTAACCGTATCGATCTGGAAACGAACCTTGGTTTCCGAGAGCGAAACCTGCACCAGATCGGCGGCTTCATCGATCAGCTTGCGCACTTCGCCTACGGTTTTGCGCGGCAGGATGACGCCGGGCATATGTTCGGCGCCGTCCGGCAGCGGCGCTTCGACCCGCGCCAGACGGTGGCCGTCGGTGGCGACGGCGCGCAGCGTCGGCCCGGCGCCGCTGGTGTTGGCGGCGTGCAGGTAAATGCCGTTGAGGTAATAGCGGGTTTCTTCAGTGGAAATGGCGAAACGGCTGCGGTCGATCAATTTGCGCAAGGTCGCCGCCGCGATGTCGAAACGAACCTTGAATTCGCCGCCGGAAAGCTGCGGGAAATCCTCCACCGGCAAGCAGGGCAGACGGAATGTCGAGCGGCCGGAACGTAAGGTCATCGAGCCGCCGTCGGCCGAGGTTTCCAACTGCACTTCGCTGCCGTCCGGCAATTTGCGGACGATGTCGAACAGCGTATGGGCCGGGGCGGTGATCCCGCCGGCGTTTTTGACGTTCGCCGGCGCGGCTTCAATAATTTCCAGATCCATGTCGGTGGCGGCCAGCGATAAGAAATCGTCTTTGGCGCGCAACAGCACGTTGGACAGGATCGGTATGGTGGCGCGCCGCTCAACCACGCTCTGCACATGACTCAAGGATCGCAACAGCGCGGCGCGTTCAATGGTGATGTTCATGCTCGTGGTCTCGTCGCGAAAACGTCAAGTTTCTTGGTAGGGCGCGCAACATAACACAACGGGGCGGCGGTGCTCAGCAAAAACCGGCCAAAAACTGCTGCGACATGTTCTTTTCACGGGCGATTCGGCGGCCAAGATGCTATATCGAGGCAGTTTTTCAGCAAGCGAGCGCCGCCATGAGCAACGACAAGTCCTCCACCACCGCCGAAGCCATGTTTGAAAAGGCGCTGGACATCGCCGAAAAGCATCTGGAGAAAGCGGTCGCCGAAGGCGGCCCGATCGGCCCCTATGTCGCCGTCGCGATGATCGAAGCCGCGGTCAACATCGCGGTCGACGAGACCAGCCATGAAGACGTGGTCGACATGCTGCGCGACCTCGCCAACCAGATCGAAGCCGACGCCGACGAAGTGGACGACGAGGAGTAACGCCAATCGCCCTTGAACTTAACCGTTCAAGGGCGCCCTCAGGCGCCGGGCGGCCGTATCCACGGCCTTGGCTTCGCGCCCATAGGGGCGCGGGGCCTCAATGGCCCAAACAATTCCCATTCGCCGCCCGCGAAACAAAAAACGCCGCCCGAGGATCATCGGGCGGCGTTTTTTTGTTTCGATGTCGTGACGATCAGCTTTCCAGCATGCGACGCAGCAGATCGACGTCTTCGGCGAACGACGGGTCGCTGGTGCGCAGCTCCTCCACCTTTTTCACCGCATGCATCACCGTGGTGTGGTCGCGGCCGCCGAACTTGCGGCCGATTTCCGGCAGCGAACGGGCGGTCAACTGCTTGGCGAGATACATCGCAACCTGACGCGGCCGGGCGACGGCGCGGGCGCGCCGGGTCGAGCTCATGTCGGCCAAGCGGATGTTGAAATGCTCGGCGACGCGCTTTTGGATCTCGTCAATGGTGACGCGGCGGTCGTTGGCGCGCAGCAGGTCGTGCAGCACCTCTTGCGTCGTCTCCAATGAAATTTGCCGCCCCACCAGATCGGCGTGGGCGACGATTCGGTTCAGCGCGCCTTCCAGCTCACGCACGTTGGAGGTGATCTTATGGGCCAGAAACTCCAACACCTTGGGCGACACTTGCGCGCCCATGGCGTCGGCCTTGGCTTGCAGAATGCCCAAGCGCAGCTCGTACGTGGTGGGGTGGATGTCGGCGACCAAACCCCAGCCGAGACGGGAGCGCAAGCGCTCCTCCATCCCCTCCAGGTCGGTGGGCGACTTGTCGGCGGAAATGATGACCTGCCGATTCTGATCCACTAACGCATTGAAGGTATGGAAAAACTCTTCTTGCGTCGTGTCCTTGCCGGAAATGAACTGGACGTCGTCGATCATCAGCACGTCCACCGAGCGGAACTGCTGCTTGAAGGCCATGGTGTCCTTGAAGCGCAGCGCGCGAATGAACTGGTACATGAACTTTTCCGCCGACAGATAGATCACCCGCCGCTTCGGATCGTTGCGGCGAATCTGCCAGGCGATGGCGTGCATCAGGTGGGTCTTGCCGAGACCGACGCCGCCGTAAAGGAACAATGGATTGAAGGTGACGGCGGTGGCGTCGGCGACTCGCCGCGCCGCGGCGTGGGCCAGTTCGTTCGGCTTGCCGACGACGAAATTCTCAAAGGTGAAGCGCGGGTCGAGCGGGGCGGAGATCTCGTTTCACGCGTCCGCAACAAGCTGCCGACGGCGATCGACGAGCCGGTGATCGC
>CALGOL010000626.1 GCA_937960755.1 uncultured Azospirillum sp. | reverse complement strand
CACCGGCCGCGACCAAAGCCGGCTGGAAGCCGTCGCCGCCGCAGCGCGGGCCAAGGGCGCGACGGTGGAAACCGGGCTGGTGGACGCCGCCGACAAGGACGCCATGTCGGCTTGGTTGGCGATGATCGACGCCGCGGCGCCGGTGGATTTGCTGATCGCCAACGCCGGGATTTCCGCCGGCTCCGGCCTTGGCGGCGAAAGCGAGGAACAGGCGCGGCGGATTTTCAGCGTCAATGTCGACGGGGTGTTCAACAGCGTCTTTCCGCTGCTGGGACCGATGCGGGCGCGCCGCCGCGGTCAAATTGCGCTGGTCGCCTCGCTGGCCGGCTTTCGCGGCGTGGCGGGCGCGCCGGCCTATTGCGCCTCCAAGGCGGCGGTGCGGGTGTGGGGGGAAGGCTTGCGCGGCGACTTGGGCAAGGACGGCGTCGAGGTGTCGGTTGTTTGCCCAGGCTTTGTGCGCAGCCGCATGACGGCGAAGAACCCTTTCCCGATGCCGTTTCTGATGGACGCCGACCGGGCGGCCGAGATCATAAAGTCCGGTTTGGCGCGCAACCGCGGCCGGATCGCCTTTCCCTGGCCGATGCGGGCGGCGGTGTGGCTGATGACCACCCTGCCGGTGGGTTGGACCGACCGGCTTTCCGCCATGGGACCGAAGAAGCCGGCGGAAGACTAAAAACTGTAGCGCGGAATTAATGTTCTTCCATATTATCTGTAGTTTTTCATAGTAGATCAATTTTTATGGGGGGAACGTCTTGGATCAACGGCGGTTGCGTATCGTTACATGGAATTGCAATGGCGCGTTGCGCCGCAAATGGCCGGCGCTGGAGCGGTTTGACGCAGACGTGCTGGCCATTCAAGAATGTGAAGATCCGGCGCGGAGCGCCGACGCCGCCTATCGCGCCTGGGCGGGAGATTATTTGTGGACCGGAACGGATAAGAGCAAAGGTCTCGGCGTCTTCGCCCGTAAAGGGGCTCAACTGGCGTCGGTTGACCTTGACCCGTCACCGCTTGAACTGTTTTTGCCGTGCCTGCTGAATGACGCGCCTTTTCTAGCGGTATGGACCAAGGAAGCCAAATCGCCAACGTTCAAGTATGTTGGCCAGCTCTGGAAATTCATCGAATCCCACGGCGATTTTCTCCGCCATCCCTTGGCTGTCGCCGCCGGAGACTTCAACAGCAATGTGCAATGGGACGTATGGGACCGTTGGTGGAATCACAGCGATGTGGTGCGGGAACTAGAGGCGCGCGGACTGCGCAGCCTCTACCACCACCATCACGGCCTGTCGCAAGGCGGGGAGCCGCACCCGACGTTCTTCCTGCACCGTAAGCCGGAAAAACCCTTTCACATTGACTACATCTTCGCGGCGCAAATGTTGCGGATTGAGGGGCTGGAGATCGGCGCCGCCGACGAATGGCTGACGTTGAGCGATCATATGCCGATTCTGGCCGCGGTGCGGGAGTAACGTCAGCCGGAGGGGTCGCTTAACGGCGCCCCCGGGGCTACGGCGTTCACACACCTTTTTTGGACTATGATTTTCCTATCTTTTTATCGTCACCCCGGCGAAGGCCGGGGTCCAGAGCAATTCGGACGAGTGTCTGAAAAGGCTGGATTCCGGCCTTCGCCGGAATGACGAAAAAAGGTCGAGACGCCGAAATAGCCTGCGCATCGCGGCCCAGCCTCCTAGCTCACGCCGCCTCGGCCGACAGCGGCCGCAAGCCGCGGGTCAGGCGCTCAAACGCTTCGCGGAACGCCGGGTCCTCGTCCGTCCCGCCGACAAAGCGCAGCGAGGCGCCTTGCGGGTCGACATGCAGCACGTCGGCCGAAGTTTCCGGCAAACCGGAAATGCGCAAGCGCACCCGCTCGCCTTCCCGCAAAGCCGTCTCGCCGCGCACGCTGACGCCGCCCAGCGACAACGTCGATACGTCCGTCGCCGTCACGCCGCGGGTCGTGGCGATTTCCGCGCTCATCGACACCTGATAACGCGGCCAGCGGCGGCGGTCGACTTCCGTCGTGGCGGTGCGCACCGCCCGCACCAAAGCGCCGCGCAGCGCGTCGATGCTGACCGCCACTTCCTCCGCCGAACGCCGCACGTCGCCGGAGCGCTCGCCGGTGGAGGCCGCCTCCTCCGACACCTGGGCGATGCGGCAAGAGACCTCCTGCGCGGCGGTCGCGGTTTGCGCCACATTGCGGCTGATTTCCCGCGTCGCCGCCGATTGCTCCTCCATCGCCCCGGCGACCGCCGCCGACACTTGGTCGATGTCGGCGATGTCGCGGCCGATGGCCTCCACCGCCGTCACCGCCGCCGCGGTGATGCGCTGCACTTCGGAAATCTGCCCGCCGATGTCTTCGGTCGCCTTGGCGGTCTGGTTGGCGAGGTTCTTCACCTCGGTCGCCACGACGGCGAACCCTTTGCCGGCCTCCCCCGCCCGCGCCGCCTCAATCGTGGCGTTGAGCGCCAGCAGGTTGGTTTGCGCGGCGATCGAGCTGATAAGGTCGCTGACGTCGCCGATGCGCGCCACGGTGCTGGACAGGTCTTCGATGATGCGGCCGACCTCGCCGCCGCTGTGCACCGCGCGCCGGGTGGCCGCGCCGGCTTGAGCGATTTGCGAGGCGATTTCGCTGATCGAGGCGGAAAGCTGTTCCGACGCCGCCGCCACCGCATTGGCGTTGGCCAGCGCCTGCGCCGCC
>CALGOL010000625.1 GCA_937960755.1 uncultured Azospirillum sp. | reverse complement strand
ACCACCAGATCAAACGGCGGGTTGCTCAATTCGCGGGCAATCGTTTCGGCGAACTTTTTAGCGTTGAGCGAAGCGTTGCGCGCGCCGACGATGGCGACGCACGGGCGGCGCAGCAAGCCAAGATGGCCGCGCCACGTCAGGACCGGCGGCGCGTCGTCGATGGCCGCCAACGCTTCCGGATAGTCTGGTTCGCAAAAGCATAAGGCGTCGCCGCCCAGTTTGCGCAGCGTCGCCAGCTCCTTTTCCGCGACGCTTTTCGCCGGGATGGTCAGGGGCTTCACCCGGCCGCCGCGGCGCGCCAGTTCCGGCAAAACGGCTAGCGCCGCCTTGGCGGACCCATATTGGCCGAGCAGGCGATGAAAGGTGATGGGACCGACGTTTTCAGTGCGGATCAGACGTATCCAATCGAGACGTTCAGCGTCAGACAGTTTGCGGGCCGGTTGCGTCATGTCTTATGACATACAATTTATCGGCGGCGGAGCGCAACATGCAAACGTATGATTATGCGATTTTTTTTAAATACTTAGCGTTGAAAGAAGTTGTGCCGGCGCACCGATGAGCCGACTCGTCGGAGAGCCGGTAAAGCCCGCGCGGCGCCCGTGCGTCACCGTCTGCGCGTGAAATGACCTGATGGGTCATTTCATCTGCGCGGCGGTATTATGCGCCGTCCTCTTCCCGCTTTGCGCCGTCAAGCAGGCGAGCCGACCGGTCTAACGCCGCTTTCTCCGCCGCCTTTTCGGCTTTGGTGCGGCCGAACGCGACGCGGTTTTCCGCCGCCTGACGCTTTTCCGCGGCGCGGGCTTGGTTTTTGCGGAAACGGTTGAGATTGACGACGTCGGCCATTACCGAGCCTTTCCCCCGTCAACCAGTCGCCGCCTGCGGGGCTTGCGGGGCTTCGCGTTGATCGCGCTGGTCGCGCACCACCCGGTTTCGCCCGGCGCGCTTGGCCTGATAGAGCGCGTCGTCGGCGCGCTTTATGAGATTTTCCGCCAAATCGCCGGGGACGCCGCCGATGGTGTAGCCGATGGAGACGGTGACGGTCAGCGCGCCAAATTCGTCACCGACCTTGAACGGATGGTCGCCGATGCGTTCGCGCAGGCGTTCCGCCACCAAGGCCGCCGCTTCGCTGTCGGTGTCGGGCAGGATGACGAGAAACTCTTCGCCGCCCATGCGGGCCACAAGGTCAAAGGTGCGCAGGTTGCGGCTGGCGCGGTTGGCGACTTCCTTCAGCACGTCGTCGCCGACATCATGGCCATAGGTGTCGTTGACCACCTTGAAGTGGTCAATATCGAACATCAGCACCGACACCGGCTTGTTAGAATCGACGGCGCGCTCCAGCAGGCGGGGCAGGTGAGCGCTGACGTAGCGGCGATTGAACACGCCGGTCAGGCTGTCGGTCAGCGCCATCGACAAGCTTTGCTCGTAATTGGCGCGCAACCGATCCTGATAGCGGCGACGGCGCACCTGGGTGCGGACGCGGGCCAACAGCTCGTTACGGTCCAACGGCTTCATCAAATAATCGTTGGCCCCCAACTCCAGCCCTTTGGCGACGCGGTTGAGGTCGCCGTCGTCGGCCATCAGCAGAATCGGCACCTGCCTTGTGCGTTCGTTAGAGCGCAGTTGCGAACAAAGCCGCAAGCCGTCCTCGTCCAACAGCGCCAGGCTGATGATGACGAGGTCGAACTCCTCCCCCAGCGCGCGTTCGATGGCGCGGGCGCAGGTTTCGGTCGGCGCGACGTCGTCGTGGTCGCGCTTCAGGGTTTCGGTGATCTTTTCAAGATCAAGAAAACTGTCTTCCAGCACCAGCACATGGGCGTGGTCATGGGATTCGTTCATAATGGCGCCCGAGCGCTCGATGACGCCCAGTTGACCGGACGTGCTTTCGCGCAGTCGCCATTCGTCCATCATCATCTTCAGCCGCACCAACGAGCGCACGCGGGCGAACAGCGCCACGTCGTTGACCGGCTTGGTGAGAAAGTCGTCGGCCCCCGCCTCCAGCCCGCGCAAGCGGTCGGCGGAGTCTGACAGAGCGGTCACCATCACCACCGGAATGTGCATGGTGGCGGGGTCGGAGCGAATTTTTTCGCAAACCTCAAAGCCGTCCATGCCGGGCATCATGACATCCAGCAAGACGATGTCGGGAGACTCGCGGCGAACGATCTCCAGCGCTTCGGGACCACTATAAGCGGTGATGACGTCAAAATATTCGCGCGTCAGCTTCGCCGCGAGAAGCTTCACGTTAGGTAACACATCATCAACAACAAGAACGCGCGCCGACATGCCCGCTCACCTCCGCTTCGCTGATGAGCGCATCATGACAGGAAACGCTTAACAGTTTCCACAAACTTTGCGACGGCTATTGGTTTAGAGACGTAATCTTCGCATCCGGCGCGGCGAATTTTCTCTTCATCACCTTTCATGGCGAAGGCGGTGACGGCGATGATTGGAATTGACCGCAACTCATCATCGTCTTTCAGCCACTTTATCACGTCCAGCCCGGAGACTTCCGGCAACTGTATATCCATTAAAATGAGATTGGGGCGGCGGGCGCGCGCAATTGAAATGGCGTCGCCGCCTTCCCGCGCGCCGACGACGTCATAGCCGTGCGCTTCCAACAAATCATGGAATAGTTTCATATTCAGTTCGTTGTCTTCGACAATAAGCACGAGCTTACGGTCGCGGCTCAACGACGAAGCGACGCTAGGCGAATTCACAGACAGAAACCCTTCTTCGGCCGCGTCGGCAGCCTAAAATGCGCCGACGCGATGGGCTGGGGACGAATCATATGCCGTTCGCCCACTCATGGCTATACAAGGTTTTTAGCGTGTTCGCGACCCAAAAAAGCGCGAAGCGGCGGCGCAAAGCTTATGTTTTCGCGCCGCCGCTTCTTGTCGGGAAGCTGGTGAAAGCATGGCGGGCGATGGTTCTTATTCGCATTCGCCATGCTTTCATTGCGGTTGGTGAAATATATCACCTTGCGCGGCGACGGGCGCTTTTCTGCACGTACATGCGATGATCGGCATGGCGCAAGACCTCGTCTTCTTGGTCGTCCGCCCGGTAGGGCTGGGCGCCGATGGAAAAGCGAATCGGCAGGCGGGCGCCTTCCCAGGTCATCACGTCTTCGTTGGCGGCAAGCGCCAGTTCATGGGCGCGCTGGGCGCCGGTGGCTTCATCGACATTGGTCAGCAGAATGGCGAATTCGTCGCCGCCCAGCCGCGCCACCACGTCGTGATCCCGCACCCGCGCCGCCAGAAAGCGCGCCACATGCCGCAGATAAGCGTCGCCGGCCAAATGGCCATGAGTGTCGTTAATGGCCTTGAAGCCATCCAAGTCGATCATCACCATCACGCCGCCGACGCCGCCTTGACGGCGGGCCGCCGCCATGGCGCGGCGGAATTGCTCGTAAAAACCGCGGCGGTTCGGCAAGCCGGTCAGTTCGTCGGTCTGCGCCAGACTTTCCAGATAGGCGATGCGTTCTTGCTGCTCCGCGAGCCGTTCTTCGGCTTCCGCCAGCTTGGCCAGGGCTTCGTCGAGCGCCAGTTTTTCGCGGGTCGGGATGGCGTGGCCGGTGATCCAGGGCGCGCCGCTCAGCCGATCAGCCGCGAACCGAGAGGCGTAGGTCGGGGTCATTGTCAGGGCGGCGGTGGTCATCGTCGTTGCTCCGGTTCGGGGCGTGTTTTACTCGCCCTTAACTAAGCAACCGGTGTGCCATCTAGTTATCATATTGATTTATAATGAAATTATAAAAACGCTGCCGGGTTGGAAAGGTTAACGGGCGGGAAGGAATTGCCGAGGCGCCACGGTCGACCGGCGATTCCTGCCGCCAGCGCGCGGAACGCTTTCGCTTCGCGCCGAGAAGAACCATATTACCGCCATGACATTGTCTTGAAGGATTGGACTCCTCCGTTGATCGCTTCCGCCGCCGCCGCCGCTTTCTCGCCGCACCGCCGGGCCGCCGCCGTCGCCGCGCCATGATAGACGTCGGGTATCCACATGTGGAAGGGAACGACGCCAAGCTT
>CALGOL010000624.1 GCA_937960755.1 uncultured Azospirillum sp. | reverse complement strand
CAGGCCGGGGCCGGGGCGGTCGTGACTGCGGCGGCGGGCGTTGGATCGTGGTGGTACGGCGCGCCCACCGCCGATTCGCCGGAATTGGCGTTCGACGTCGCCGACGCGCCGGCGGCGGTGGACGGCTCGGCCGGGGTTTACTGACCGGCGTTTACTGATCGCTGGCGGGGCCGCCGCGTGGCCCCTCTTGCTTGCGAGTCGGCTGCTCGCTAGACCTTTCCGCGGAACGGAGCAACCCGTTCGATCATGCGAGGAGGTCGCCTTATGGCGCGCAAGCTTATTTCTTCCGGGTCTAGTTTTGAAAAAGTCGCCGGCTATTCCCGCGCCGTCGTCGACGGATCTTGGGTGTTCGTTTCCGGCACCACCGGCTTTGATTACGCCGCCGGGACGATTTCCGACGAAGTGGTCGAGCAGACCCGCCAAGCGCTGCGCAACATCGACGCGGCGCTGCGCCAAGCTGATTCCAGCCTTGCCGACGTGGTGCGCATCCGCGTTTTCATCACCAAGGCGGAAGACTTCGCCGTCATCGCCCCGGTGCTGGGCGAATTCCTTGGCGACGTCCGCCCGGCCAACACTACCGTGGTGTGCCAGTTGGTCGACGCCAAGATGAAGGTGGAGATCGAGGTTACGGCGCTGCGCCAGTAACTCGGTTAACGGGAGCGCGTCGCTTCGACATGGCGGCGCGCTTCGTTTATCAGGCGACGATGACGGGCGAAATTGTCCGCCGGCGCGCCGACGTCGTTGTAGATGCGCGCCTGCGACAGCAGCGTTTCGGCGTGATCCAAACTTGCGAGTCGCTCCATCAGGGCGGCGGTCAGCCGGGCGATGTCGCTCATGTCGCGCTCCTTGAACTGTCATTAACCATTCGGCGGCGGCGGGGGCGCGCTATCGGTCCGCATTTCCCGCGTTCGGAGGGGAATTTGCCCGGTAGACGTTTCGCGATGATGTCGGCAATGTCGTAATTTCATTGCGTTTTCAGGGCAGTTATTTCATCCCTATCAGCAAAGCGTCGCGCAACGCGCTTTTGTTGCGATGCGTTAACTAAGTGGGCGCCGGACGGAGTGGCCGGATAGGGTGTTTAGTCACGGAAGGCGGTCGGCAATGCATATTTTGGCGGTGGATGACGACGAACCGATTCGCGAGTTGCTGACGTCATACCTGACGTCGGAGGGCTATCGCGTGACCGCCGCCGCCGATGCGGCCGGGGCGCGCCGGGTGATCGCCGCCGACCCCATCGATCTGATGGTGCTGGATCTGCGGCTGCCGGACGACGACGGGCTTAATCTGGTGCGCGAGCTGCGTAAAGAATCGAAACTGCCGGTCATCATTCTGTCGTCGAAGGATCAGGACGTCGACCGCATCATCGGTCTGGAGCTGGGCGCCGACGACTATCTGACCAAGCCGTTCAATCCCCGCGAACTGCTCGCCCGCATCAAGGCGGTGCTGCGCCGCGCGGTGACGGAAGCGCCGGCGCCGCGCTCGGTGGATGAATTGCGCGCCGTGGTGCAGTTCGCCAATTGGGAATTGGACATGACCGCCCAGCGGCTACGCTCGGCGGATGGCCGCGACGTCGATCTGACCAAGGCGGAGTATGGTTTGCTCGCCGCGTTCGTTAAGCGGCCGCAACGGGTGCTGACGCGCGACCAGCTTTTGGACCTGACCCGCGCCGATGGGGCGGAGGTGTTCGACCGCTCGATCGACGTGCTGATTTTGCGCCTGCGCCGCAAGATCGAAACTAACCCCAAGGAACCGCGCATCATCAAGACCGAGCGCGGCGCCGGCTACGTCTTCGACGCCAAGGTGCGCAGCGTCTAACCCAGGGTGCGCAGCGTCTGATCTTTCAGGCGCAAAAACCGCAAGACCGCCGGGCCGGAGCGGCGCTCTTGCAGCGCCTCCCAGGCCTCGCCGGCATCAAACGGCGCGCCGTCGCCTTCCTCCACCACCGCCACCGCGCCCGGCGCGCACCAGCCGGCCTTGACCAGCGCCGGCAAGGCGCGGCTGGCCAATTCCTTGCCGTAAGGCGGATCAAGCAGAATAAGCGAACAGGGCGAATCCGCCTTGGGCGGCCGCGTGACGTCGGCGCGCAGCGCCCGCACGGTGTCGCCGACGCCCAAAGCCGCGATATTGGCGCGCGCCTGCTGCAGACCACCAACCGCGTGATCAAGACTTTCCCCGAAGTCGA
>CALGOL010000623.1 GCA_937960755.1 uncultured Azospirillum sp. | reverse complement strand
TACGAGATTACAAGGTGACTGGAGTTCAGACGTGTGCTCTTCCGATCTGTCTCAATCCGCGGCGCGCTGGTGCAGTTGGGGGCCGACCGAATCGACCGCGCCGCTTGGGATTGGGCGGCGGTGGACGAGAACCCGTTCTTCTGCCCCGACCGCGCCGCGGCGGAACGCTGGGCCGCGCAGTTGGACCGCATCCGCAAGTCGGGCTCCTCCATCGGCGCGGTGGTGGAAGTGGTGGCGTCCGGCGTTCCGGTCGGCTTGGGCGAGCCGCTTTACGACAAGCTGGACGGCGATTTGGCCCGCGCGCTGATGACCATCAACGCGGTCAAGGGGGTGGAGATCGGCGACGGCTTCGCCGCGGCGGCGCTGACCGGCGAGGAGAACGCCGACGAAATGCGCGCCGGCCCGAACGGCGAGCCGCTGTTCTTATCGAACCACGCCGGCGGAATTTTGGGCGGCGTGTCCACCGGCCAGGACATCGTCGCGCGCTTCGCCGTCAAGCCCACCAGTTCGATTCTGACACCGCGACGCTCCTTGAACGTGCGCGGCGAAGAGGTGGACGTCGTCACCAAGGGCCGCCACGATCCTTGCGTCGGCATCCGCGCCGTGCCGGTGGGCGAAGCCATGGTCGCCTGCGTGCTGGCGGATCATTGGCTGCGGGCTGGACTGGGACGGTAGCGGGGACGCTTTGGCGGTTTCGCATCAGCGGTCGTTGGGTTAAAATATTTTTAGTCGCTGATTGAACGGGGGCGAAGGTCATGGATGGGCTCGCGCCAAAGAAGCCAGTCCTGGACAAAGACAAGCTAGACGCCGCCGTGCATTACGTCATCGCGCGCATTGAGCGTCCGTCTGAATTGGGCGACGCCAAGCTGCACAAAATCCTTTGGTTTGCCGATCTTGAACTGACCTACGCCCACGACGTCGCGTTAGCCGGCGGAAGCTTCGTCAGGACGCCGCTGGGCCCGTGGGGCAGCAGCGTCGATAAGTCTTTAAAGCGGCTGGAAAAAAATCATCTGATTGCGGAAATCCAGAGCAGCTATTTCGGCCATCGGCAGCGACAGTTCACATCGTTGCGACTGCCTAAGCTCGCTCCTCTAAGCGCCATCGAAGTGGATGTGCTGAACCGTATGATCGACAGCGTCTGCTTTAATCATCGCGCTCGGTCAGTCAGTGAAGCCGCTCATGACGCGGTGTGGGAACGAACCGCGGACGGCGACGCCATGTCGGCCAGTTGCGTGTTTGAACAAATGACGGCGGCGCCGACCGCGGAGGATCTCGCTTGGGCGCGCGCGCAATTGACGCCGGAGACGGAAGCGGAACTCGCCAAACTCGGGCTGGTCTGAATGCCGCCGGTCAGCAAAGGACTGTACGGCGGTTGGCATGTTTACCATACGAGCGCGTTTGAGAAATCCTGCCGCGCCGCCGGCGCCGAATTCCATCGCTTTCAAAGTGTTTGGTCCGCGCTGAGGAGCGTTATTGTTCGCGACCCCTCCCAAGGCGAAAAATTCGCCCCAGGTGTGGATGCTATTGCGCTCTATCGCGGCGATGAACGCTATATGCTGCCTGATTTGAAAGTGTTCTATCGTTACGGTAACGGCAAGGTCGTGATGATCGCGCTGGATTGCCGTGTTGCTAATTCTTCCGCCGTTTGAGGCCCCGCCCATGTTCCGCTTCATCTTCCGCTTTTTCGCCGCGGTCGGCCTGCTGGTGGCGGCGGGGATCGCCGCGCTGGTCTGGTTCATCGTCTCCCATGAGGCGCCCATTCCTGAACGTATCGTGCTGTCGCTCGACCTCAGCCAACCGCTGCCCGAGACCTCGGCCGGCGGGTTGGAGGACGCCTTCGACCGCCGCCTGACCTTGGCCGACGCGCTGGACGCGCTGGAGCGCGCCGAAACCGACCCCAAGGTCAAAGGCGTGGTCGCCCGCTTCGGCG
>CALGOL010000622.1 GCA_937960755.1 uncultured Azospirillum sp. | reverse complement strand
CGGTGGTCGGCGCGCTGGCCGGGGTGGCGGTGCGCGCCTTTGGTCATGCTGTGATGTACTGAATTCCATCCGCCGCAAAAATGCGCCATAGAGAAGGCGTATTTTAGCGAGCGAGGGCGTGTTTTGAATCTGGATGAAAAACTGGGCAAAGTGCTGGCCCGGCGCGACGAGTTGCAGGACATGCTGGAAAAGGGCGTGGACGACGGCTCGGCTTACGCGAAAATCTCCAAAGAGCTGTCCGACCTTGGCCCGGTGGTGGCGGCGGTCGAAGCGTTGCGCAAGGCGCGGCTGGAGGCCGACGATCTGGCCGCCATGGCGGCGGACGAAAGCGCCGACGCCGATATGCGCGCGCTCGCCGACGAAGAGTTGCTGGAGGCCCGCCGCGCCCTGCCCGAATTAGAGCGCCAGGTGATGCTCGCGTTGCTGCCCAAGGACGAGGCGGACGAAAAGAACGCCATTCTGGAAGTGCGCGCCGGCACCGGCGGCGACGAAGCCGGGCTGTTCGCCGCCGAACTGTTTGAGATGTATCGCCGCTACGCCGGCTTGCAGGGCTGGCGGTTCGAGACGCTGGACGTGTCGGAAAACGGCGTCGGCGGGGTGAAGGAGGCGGCGGCCAGCATTTCCGGCCGCAACGTCTTCGCCCGGCTGAAGTTCGAATCCGGCGTGCATCGGGTGCAGCGGGTGCCGGCCACCGAAGCGCAAGGCCGCATTCACACGTCGGCCGCCACCGTCGCCGTGCTGCCGGAAGCCGAAGAGGTGGACGTGCGCATTGACGATAAAGACCTGCGAATCGATGTTTTCCGCGCCTCCGGCCCCGGCGGCCAGTCGGTCAACACCACCGACAGCGCGGTGCGCATCACCCATTTGCCCACCGGCATCGTCGTCAGCCAGCAGGACGAAAAATCCCAGCATAAGAACAAGGCCAAGGCGATGAGGGTGCTGCGCGCAAGGCTCTATGAGGCCGAACGCGCCGCCAAGGACGCGGTGCGCGCCGCCGACCGCAAGAGTCAGGTGGGCTCCGGCGACCGCTCCGAACGCATCCGCACCTATAACTTCCCGCAAGGCCGCGTCACCGACCATCGCATCAATTTGACGCTCTATAAGATTGATAAGGTGATGATTGGCGAAGCCTTGGACGAGCTGATAAACGCGCTGACCGCTGAAGATCAGGCGGCTCGGCTGGCGGAACTGGCGTGAAGGCCGCCCCGACCTTGCGGCAGTTGCGCCGCGCCGCCGAAGCGCTGCTGACCGAAGCCGGCTGCGACACGCCCTCGCTCGACGCCCGCCTGTTGATTCAGCACGCGCTGAAGCTTGACCGCGCCGACCTGCTGTTCATGGCGGACCAGCCCTTGGACCCGGCCGACGCCGCCGACGCCTGGGAATTGATCGAGCGGCGTTCGACCCGCGCGCCGGTGTCGCGCATTATCGGCAGTCGCGGTTTTTGGTCTCTTGACCTTGGCGTCAACGCGGCGACCCTCGACCCCCGCCCTGACACTGAAACCGTGGTGGACGCGGTGCTGGAGGCGATTCCCGACCGCGAGCGGCCGTTGCGCATCCTTGATCTCGGGACCGGCTCCGGCGCCATTTTGCTGGCTTTGCTGGCGGAGTATCCCCAAGCGGTCGGGCTGGGGGTGGATCTGGCTCCCGACGCGGTGCGCCAAGCCGCCGCCAACGCCGCGGCTTGCGAGATGGCGGGCAGGGTGGCGTTTCAGGGCGGTTCGTGGGGTGACGGACTGTCGGACGGGGCGTTCGACGTCGTCGTCTCCAACCCGCCTTACATCCCGACCGCCGATATCGCCGGCTTGGCGCCGGAGGTGCGCGATCATGACCCGATGCTGGCGCTGGACGGCGGGACGGACGGGCTGGACGCCTATCGCGCGCTGGCGGATCAACTGCCCCGCCTGCTGGCGGCGGACGGGGTGACGGCGCTGGAGGTGGGCAGCGGCCAAGCCGATCAGGTGGCCGAATTGCTGACGCTGGCCGGCCTGACCTTGACCGGCGTGCGGGTGGATTTGGGCGGCGTGGCGCGCTGCGTGCGTGCGCAAAAACACACACCGCCGGAAATCGAAGCGCCGAATGTGTGAATTTATAAATAATGGTTGGATTGTGGCGGGGGCGCGTTTAGGGTGAGCGTCGAAACGGTCGTCCGCTAAGGGGACCGCCCATAATAAACAAGGCTGGCGGCTTGGGGAAAAGGCCGCTGCGCCGGGGCGCTTGGACTAGCCGTTTCGGTTCCGATGCCGCTGCCCCCGTCTTATTGCAAGGCGGATGGCGGGAAGTTTGCGAGACGTCTCGCAAGCGACGACGTGCGCCGGCTTGATAAAGCCGGGACGTTTTGCGCGCGTATCGGATGGCGTTTCTCAAGCTTGGGGCTGACAGGGCCGAATGAGACAGGGTCAAAACACGCGGCGCTCCCGTGGTCGGGGCGGCAACAATAACAACGGCGGCGGCGGCGGCGGAAACGGCGGCGGCGGAAACGGAGATGGGAAGAGAACAC
>CALGOL010000621.1 GCA_937960755.1 uncultured Azospirillum sp. | reverse complement strand
CGGCGCGGCCGAAGCGGCGCGCGACCTTTTAGACGCGCTGTCGCACGTGCCCGCCATTGAACGGCGGGTCGCGGCGGCGGTGCGGGTCGGCAAGCGACGTTGGGATTTGACGATGGATAACCGCATCGTCGTGCGGCTGCCGGAAGAACGCATGGTGCAGGCGCTGCACCAGTTGGCGGAGTTGGAGGCGCGCGAAGGCGTGCTGAGCCGCGACGTGGTTTCGCTGGACCTGCGCCAGCACGACCGCATGACGGTGCGTTTGCCCGATCCGCCGCCCGAGCCCGAGCATGGAGCGGGGGCGAAGAAGCCGGGAGCGGGAACGGCGACGACGGCGAAACGGAATTAGGCGCCATGGCGCTTTGGGCGGAATTTGGAAGAGGCGGGGCGAGGGCTTGAAGGAAGTCGGGGGCATAGGCATGGGACACCAGGCGGCGCGCAAACCGAAGCGGCCGACGCGCGGCGGGCTGATCGCCGCGCTCGACGTCGGCACCAGCAAAGTTTGCTGCGCCATCGCGCGGGTGGAGGACGAGGGGCGCTTGCGCGTCATGGGCGTCGGCCATCAGGTTTCCCAGGGCGTCAAGGCCGGGGCCGTCATCGACATGGAGGCGGCGGAGACCTGCATCGGCGCCGCCATGCATGAGGCGGAGCAAATGGCGGGGGAGACCATGCGTTCGGTCTTCGTCGCCATGTCCGGCGGCTATCCCCATTCGCAATTGATGAGCGCCGAAGTGGCGATCCACGGCGCGGAGATCACCGACGCCGACATCCGCCGCGCCCGCGCCCAGGTGACGGCGTTGCAGGCGCCGGCGGATTCCGCCGTGCTGCACGCCATTCCCGTCAGCTACACCGTGGACGGCATCCGCGGCGTGGTGGAGCCCAAGGGCATGTTCGGCGATCGGCTGGGGATGCAGGTTCACGTCGTCAGCGCCCACGCCGGCGCGGTGCGCAATCTGCAAACCTGCGTCAACCGCTGTCACCTTGATATTGAAGGGGTGGTCGCCGGGGCCTACGCCTCCGGTCTCGCCGCCTTGGTGGACGACGAAAAGAAGCTGGGCGTCACCTGCATCGACATGGGCGGCGGGGCCACCAGCATTTCCGTCTTCATTGAAGACCAAATGGTGTGGGCCGACAGCATCCCGGTGGGTGGCGGCCATGTCACCGCCGATCTGGCGCACGGGTTGGGCACCAGCCTCGCCTACGCCGAGCGGCTGAAGACCCTGCACGGCAACACCATTCCCGGCGTCGCCGACGACCGCGAAATGCTGGAGGCGCCGCAGATCGGCGAAGAAGACCGCCCGTCCGCCGCCGCCTCGTTTCCTAAATCCATGCTGGTGCGCATCATCCGCCCGCGCATGGAGGAGATTTTTGAAATCGTCCGCGCCCGTCTGACCCAATCGGGTTACGGGCGGCTGGCCGGCCGGCGCATGGTGCTGACCGGCGGGGCCAGCCAGCTCACCGGCGCGGTCGAGCTGGCGCAAAAGATGTTGGACAAGCAGGTGCGTTTGGGCCGCCCGGCCCGGTTGCCCGGCTTGTCGGACGCCCAGGCCGGTCCGGCCTTTTCAACCATCGCCGGGGTGTTGCGCCATGCGGTGCAAAGCCCGGTGGAATCCCCCGTCGTCGTCGCGGAGAGCGGCGGCGGCTTGTGGAGCCGCGTCGGCTCGTGGCTGAAGGAGAACTTGTAGCTCTGTCAGCCGCTAAAACGCGGTTCTTTGTTTCGTCGGGACCGGTCGGCGCAAAGTCATAACAACAGACGCGCCGCTTCGGTTTCTTTAAGTTTACGTTCAACGGTCGTGGAGGACCAGATGATTAACGTCAGCATCCCGCAGCTTGACACCGAGCTGAAGCCGCGCATCACGGTTTTCGGCGTCGGCGGCGCCGGCGGCAACGCCGTCAACAACATGATTAAGTCGAACCTGGAAGGGGTCGATTTCGTCATCGGCAACACCGACGCGCAGGCGCTGAAGGGCAGCCTTTGCGACCGTCGTTTGCAGTTGGGCGCCAATCTGACCCGCGGGCTGGGCGCCGGCTCCAAGCCGGATGTCGGCCGCGCTGCGGCGGAAGAGCAGATCGACGAGATCGTCTCGTACCTCGACAACTCCAACATGGTGTTCATCACCGCCGGCATGGGCGGCGGCACCGGCACTGGCGCCGCTCCGGTCATCGCGCGGGCGGCGCGTGAACGCAACATCCTGACCGTCGGCGTGGTGACCAAGCCCTTCCATTTCGAAGGCGCCCACCGCATGCGCCTGGCGGAATCGGGCATCGCCGAACTGCAACAGTACGTCGATACGCTGATTATTATTCCGAACCAGAACCTGTTCCGCATCGCCAACGAAAAGACCACCTTCGCCGACGCCTTTAAGATGGCCGACGACGTGCTGCATTCGGGCGTGCGCGGCGTCACCGACTTGATGGTGATGCCCGGCCTCATCAACCTCGACTTCGCCGACATCCGTTCGGTGATGACCGAGATGGGCAAGGCGATGATGGGCACCGGCGAAGCGTCGGGCGACCGCCGCGCCATTGAAGCCGCCGAAGCCGCCATCTCCAACCCGCTGTTGGACGACGTGTCGATGAAGGGCGCCCGCGGCGTGCTCATCAACATCACCGGCGGCTACGACATGACCCTGTTCGAGGTGGACGAAGCCGCCCACCGCGTGCGCGAAGAAGTCGATCCCGACGCCAACATCATCTTCGGTTCGACCTTCGATCCGTCGATGGAAGGCGTCATGCGGGTGTCGGTGGTGGCGACCGGCATTGAATCCGCCGCCATGGCCCACGCCCGCCCGCTGCACCCGCCGTCCTTGTCGCTGGTTTCCGACCGCGTCCAGCCGCCGGCCGGCGGTCTGA
>CALGOL010000620.1 GCA_937960755.1 uncultured Azospirillum sp. | reverse complement strand
CAGGCGGTTTTCCGGCGGCGCTCAAGACCCCGACGTCCCCGGCGGCCCGTGGCCGCCATCCATGGCCGGCCAGCGCGTATAGGCGAAGGCCCAAATCGCCACGACGTTAAGCCATGGAATCAGCAGCAGCATCACCCAAACCGGGCTGCGTCCGGCGCGCGCCAGCACCCAGCCGGCGGCGGAAACAAAATAAGTCAACAGACAGGCGATAATCGTATAACCCAACCAGGGCTCCAGCCCCAAAACCGTTTCCATCGCCGTCACTCCTCGCCGTCTGTTCGCTGACCCACGGCGCGGCGCTGTTTGCGCGGCCCAGGTTTAGCCCTCTCGGGCAGATTGGGCCAACGCATGTGACACAGCAGCCCGGCCGCGACGACATACCCGACCAACGGGATGAACGCCGCCAGCGACCACCAGGCCGGCAAGCCGGCGCGGGCGAAGATGCGCCACAGCGGCCAGGCCGTCAGCAGATTAAACAGCAGCACGCCGCCCAGCGGCCCTATTTGCGATTCGACGCCGCCCACCGGCAGGCCCCCTTCTCTTCCCTGACTCATCGCGCAAAAAAGCTCGGTATTTTACCCAAACGTTTGGGCAATGCGACGGATAATCATTGTTCCCATATGGTTTTTTGGGTCTTCCGCCGGCATGGCTTCGCTTTCGATGGAATTCAGCGCGCATTCGGGTAAATTGTTTGTTGGGCAATTGAATTCGAGGGGCAAGCGCGCACCCATGACGATCCGTCTGACCGGGGTCGAACGCACGTTCGGCCGTGATGAAATCATCGTCAGCAAAACCGATCCCAAAGGACGAATCATTTACGCCAACGAGGTGTTCGTTCGGGTCGGCGGCTATAGCGAAGCGGAACTTTTGGGTCAGCCGCATAGTCTGGTGCGGCATCCCGATATGCCGCGCGCGGTGTTCAAGCTGTTGTGGAGCACCATTTCCGCCGGCCGGGAAATGTTCGCTTATGTCGTCAATCGCGCCAAGAACGGCGATCATTATTGGGTGCTGGCCCATGTCACCCCAACCTTCGACACGTCGGGAGCCATCGTCAGCTACCATTCCAGCCGGCGTGCGCCGCGGCGCGACGCGGTGACCAGGGCGACGGCGCTTTATGCTGAAATCGCCGCAGCGGAGCGCGCCCAAGCCGACCGCAAAGCCGGCCTAGACGCAGGGTATCAGGCGTTGATCGCTCGAATCGAACAGTCCGGGGCTCCTTATGACGAATTCGTCCTCAATCTCTAAGGCGCAAACTGCGGCGGTCGCCGCGGCCGGACTGTCGCTCGCCGCCGCCGCCGCCGCCGTCGGTTTCTCATGGCCGGCGGTC
>CALGOL010000619.1 GCA_937960755.1 uncultured Azospirillum sp. | reverse complement strand
GCCCAGCTCGACATGATCGTGGCCGCTTCCGCCGGTCAGGGTCTCCAGCGCGGCGACGATAAGACCATTGCCGCCGGGGCCGAGAGTGACGATGTCGGTGTTGAGCCCGCCGATCAGCACGTCGAGGCCGCTGACGGTGGCGGTGTTGCCGCGGTTGCCCAGCTCGACATGATCGTGGCCGCTTCCGCCGGTCAGGGTCTCCAGCGCGGCGACGATAAGACCATTGCCGCCGGGGCCGAGAGTGACGATGTCGGTGTTGAGCCCGCCGATCAGCACGTCGAGGCCGCTGACGGTGGCGGTGTTGCCGCGGTTGCCCAGCTCGACATGATCGTGGCCGCTTCCGCCGGTCAGGGTCTCCAGCGCGGCGACGATGAGGCGGGCGCCGCCGGGGCCGAGAGTGACGACGTCGGTGTTGAGCCCGCCAATCAGCACGTCGAGGCCGCTGACGGTGGCGGTGTTGCCGCGATTGCCCAGCTCGACATGATCGTGGCCGCTTCCGCCGGTCAGGGTCTCCAGCGCGGCGGCGATGAGGCGGGCGCCGCCGGGGCCGAGGGTGACGACGTCAGCGCCGGCCGATCCGATGACGATGTCAATGTCGGCTCCGACGTAGATGGATCCACCATCCAGAACGACATGGTCCACGGCGCCGGCTGCGCCGATGACGCTTTCGATTCCAGAAAGGAATACGACTCCGCCGTTGAGGTAAGCTATGTCGTCGCCGCCGCCGCCAAAAAGCACGTCATTGCCGCCGCCGCCCGTCAAAGTGTCGCCGCCGCCGCCGCCCACTAACAGGTTCGCCAAGCCGTTGCCGATGATACTGTCGTTACCGGCGCCGCCTGTCGCGTTTTCTATAATCGCGCCGTACGCGATCGCGACATTTTGGACGCCGCCGGCGATCGAACTGAATGTTCCGGCGCGCAAGTCGATCACTTGGCTGGCCGTCTGGTTCGAGGCGTCGATAGTGTCTGAGCCGCCGCCGTCCCATATGGCTTGAATAGGCGCGGCGCCGACGCTCCAGGAGTACGTGTCCGCGCCGCTGCGCGTGGCGCTGTTGACGCCGTATAAATATTGTATCGCCGCGATATCATATAGCATCGGCCCCAGCGGATTGCCCGCCGTGTGCGGGTGGGACTGATACGACATGGCGGTGTATTGTTCGTTATCTTCGGCGGCGGGCAAATAAGGCCCCTCCGATCCCCCGCCAGTCACGTCGTAGTCGCCTGGATGCTTTAATCCCAAGGCATGACCGATCTCGTGGACGAAAAGCGAATAAGCGCTGTCGCCCGCCGCGGGGGTGGCGTTTTGCGAATAGTAATTGCTGATCCAGACGTCCCCGCCGTTCCCGGTTCCGGGGTAGTAAGCCCATCCGCCGACGCCCGCCGGCAGGGTGGCCGTGCCGAAACGAATATCGCCGGCGCTTCCGCTGGTTTCGGTGAATGATAAATTCGCGACGTCAGACCACAAGCTTAAAACTTTACGCGCCGCGCCGCGCTGGGTTTGATTCATTGAAGTGAAGCCGGAGGCTTCTTGTCGGCCGGAATAGGTTGTAGGCAATGTTTCTAAAAAACTATAGCTGACAGTGGCTGATGCGCCAAGAACAGAATTCCAGCGTCTATTGCCGGACTCTGCTAATAATGCTTCAATATAATATGTAGAAGAACTAGCTGGATATATGGATTGAGAGCTTGGGGTTTCTTGTGTTAATTTTAATAAGGCGCATCCAAAACAACCGCATTTTTCGGACGAGCTAATTATTTTTGTGTCTGTTTCCAATTTCGTCTCGCGTCTCAAGCGCCGACCTAATCAGTTATTTTATAACCTTTTCTTCGGTCGGAAGGCTATAGGACTTTTCTTCGATTAGCGAGGATTCCATCATAAGATTAATCTCGCGTTTTAAGGCGGCGCGCCGATCATTGGTTTGATAGACGGAACGCGCAAGGGCGATGAAATCCGCGCCAAAATCGCCATTTTTTTCATAATGACGGATAGAGTTCTCAATATCCCAGAGTTCGGCGTTGACCATCGCCAGCGCCGCCGCCTGAATCGCCGCTTCAGTTGATAAGCCTCCAGCTTCGGCGACGATGGCGTTTAGCGCCTCCAGCTCCCGCTTGATGTTCACAAGCTTGTTCGGATCGCTGATTCGCGCCGACTTAATCTCTAGAATAGAGATTTTATCAATCGTCTCCCCCCATGAAGCGGAAATCGTCAACGCCATTATTCGTCTCTCATTGAGGTGCTAATTTTTTATATGGCGAGGCGGCCCTTTTTACATGCCGTTTCCGGGCGACCCCGCCACTCGTTCTGTTTTACGCTCTTTTCGTATTTACAAGAATGCGTGAAGTTGGCGGGGGGAGCGTCGTCATGGTTCACGCATGCTTTCCGTCAGGCCGCGGGTCAACGGAAGGGTGAGGTATTCCAGCACGGTGCGCTCGCCGACTTTGATTTCCGCCACCAACGGCATGCCCGGCACCAAGCGGAAGTTCTCCGGCGCTTTGTCGAGGGAGGCTTTGGTCAGGCGGATACGGGTTCGGTAATAGCTGGCCTGCCCGCCGGCGCCGTTAAACGCGTCTTCCGAGATCGTCCGCACCTCGCCCGCCAGCTTGCCAAACTCTTGAAAAGAATAGGCGTCGAGTTTGATCGCCACGACGTCGCCGACTTTAATCTGCCCCAGTTGCTTGGAATCGATTTGCACTTCGACCTCCAGAGGGGCTCCTAGCGGCACCAGCGTGAACAAGGGCTCGGCCGCGTTAATCACCGAGCCGACGGAGCGATTGGCGATATCAAGCACGACCGCGTCGACCGCCGGCGACAGGCTGACCAAATCTTGGCGTTTGCGTGCTTTATTCATCTGTTCAGCGATGGAATCCCGCTCATTGCGCCGCCCGACCAATTCCTCGACGATCCGACCTTGCCATTGCTGAATGAAGGCGTTTTGATCCGCGCGCAACGCCTGCAGCTCATGCTGGGTTTCGGCGATGTCGCGTTTTGTCAGCGCCTGATTGCGTTCAATTTCCAATCGCGCGTCGCGGGCGGCGAGCGAGTTGAGCCGGCTGCCGGTTTGATTGGCCTCCAGCGTCATGCGCATGCCTTCGACCTCTCGCATGATGTCCCACCGGTTTTGCAGCAAAACCAGTTCGGCGTCGCGGGTGGCGAGGTTGGCTTCCAAGCGCGCGATGCGCTCGGCGTAGCTTTGCATCTGTGAACGGTATTGGGCGTTGCGTTCTTGCCAAAGCGACATCTGAAGCTGGCGATAGGTCGCCCCTTCCAATTCGCCGTCGTCGCTTATGGCGACGTTGTAGGGACGGGCGGCGTACTCCGCCTCCAGCCGCTGGATCTGGGCGTCGAGGCTGAGGAGCTTGGCGCGCAATTGGTCGTAGTCGGCCTGGATGAAGGTCGGGTCAAGGGTGGCCAGAATGGTTTTCGGGGTGACGATATCGCCGACTTTGACGTTGATGCCTTTGATGATGGAGGTCTCCAGCGGCTGCACCACGAGGCTGGCTTCGGTGGAGACGAGGCGTCCGCGGGCGGAAACCACCCGGTCAAGGCTGGCGATCGTGGACCAGATGACGGCCGACACCACCATGACCGCCAGGACGTACAGCGACGAGCGGGCCAACAGCGGATAGCGCTCGCCGTCGATTTCGGTCGTGTCTTGCTGGTATTCGTTGATGACGTCGGCGATCTCATTTTTTTTGCCGATGCGAAGCGACAATTGCGGCGCGCTCATGGCGAATACGTCCCGTTATATGTGACGGTTTTGCTGGTGCCAAAGCTGCTGATAGATTGAGCAGCGCTGCACCAACTCGGCGTGTGGCGCGATATCGACGATACGGCCTCGGTCCAGCACCATGATGTTGTGCGCCGGAACCAGGGTGGACAGCCGGTGGGAGATGATGATTACGGTGCGCCCTTTGGCGATGTTCATCAGATTAGCCTGTACGATCGCTTCGCTTTCCGCATCCAGAGCGCTGGTCGCTTCGTCGAGGATGAGAATTTTCGGATCGGTGAGCAGCGCGCGGGCGATGGCCAGCCGTTGACGCTGGCCGCCCGACAGATTGGCCGAGCCTTCCTCAAGCACCGTGTCGAAGCCTTTGGGCAGGCGCTCGATGAATTCGTCGGCGCCGGCGAGACGGGCGGCGCGCATCACCTCTTCAAGCGTGGCGCTGGGTCGTGCTGCGGAAATATTCTGGAATATCGTCCCATGAAACAGGAAATTTTCCTGCAAGACGACGCCAATGCTGGAGCGCAGGTGGTCGAGAGCGATTTCCCGCAAATCAAACCCGTCGATCTTGATGAGCCCTTCTTGCGGCGTATGCAGTTTTTGCAGCAATCGGGTGATGGTGGTCTTGCCTGAGCCGGAGCGCCCCATAATCCCGAATATCGTTCCTTCAGGGATACGGAATGAAACGCCGTCCAGCGCTGGCGGCAGACTGGCTTCGTAACGGAATCGGATGTCGGAAAATTCCACCAAGCCCCGCAAAGGCGTGCGCAGGCCGTGGCCGTTCGCCTCTTCCGCCGGATGGTTCATGATCGTCGCCATCATGTTGATGGACAGCGAAACTTCCTGATATTGCTGGATAAGTTGCGAAATCTGCACCAGAGGGCCGATGACGCGGCCGGAGATGATGTAGAAGGCGATCAAACCGCCGACTTGCAGTTCTTTTTCCAAGACCAGAAAGCAACCGACGCCGATAACGGTGGCGGTCATGAGCTTTTCCAGCGGCTGGACCAGCGATTGAGCGATCAGGGCAAGCTTTTGCACGTCGAAGCGCAGCCGGGCGGTATGGGCGACCCGATGGTCCCACTCCTTGCGCTGCCGCGCGTCCAGCGCCAGCGATTTGATGGTGCGCATGCCGTGAATGGATTCGATGAGCATCGAATTCATTTTCACTTCCGCATTGTACACCTTGGTGAACCGGCTTTTCAGCAGAGGAATGACGCACCCCACCACCAAGCCGATCGTCAGAGCGTAGCCCATGACGATCAGCGCCAGGAAGGGGTGGAACAAGAACATTGTCGGAATCAAAAACAGCAGCGCCACGCTGTCGAGCATGGCCCCGAAAAGCTGCCCGGTCAGAAAGTTGCGGATACGCTCCGCCTGAGACATGTTCTTTAGGGTCATGCCCGCCGGGGTCTTCTCAAAGAAGTGCATCGGCAGGCTGATGAGCTTGTTATAAATCGCAACGTTGATGCGGGCGTCGATTTTTCGCGACGCGAACATGACCGTGTACTGCCGCAGATAACTGAACGATGTTTCAAATAAGATCACCAGCACCAAGCCGGCGACCAGCACGTATAGGGTTCCCAGGCTTTCATGGACCAGCACCCGATCAAGGATAAGCTGGATGAACATCGGCATGGCGATGCTGAGCGAACTCAAGACCAAAGCCGCGACGCCGATGTCGATAAACAAGCGCTTGTGACGGACAATTTCGGTAAGAAACCAACTGAAGCCGAACGGGCGCTGCACGTCGGTGGCGGCGTAGTCGCGCTTAACCAGCAGCACCTCGCCGCTCCATGCTTCGGCGAGGCGGAACTGGTCCACCGCCAGCATGCCTTCTTCCGTCGATAAGGGATCGCGCAGCACCGCCAGAGGCACGTCGCCGGCTTTGGAGAAGCCGACGAGCAGCATGGAATTGCCGTTGCGCAGCCGCAAGATCGCCGGCAGCGCTTGCCCCAGTTTTTGTAAATGCGCCCAATCCATGACGGCGCTGCGGGCTTTCAGGCCGATGCGCTTGGCGATGCGCACCAAATCGGTTGATGCGATTTCTTGAGCGCCCACCACGAAATCATGCAGCATCTGTTCAAGAGAGACGTTGACGCCGCAATTCTGGGCGACGGCCACCAAACATCTCAGTCCAGTATGTGCGCAAGCAGCAGAAGCGGTCGTCATTGCAGTCCATGTCGCGTTAGCTGAAATCAAAAACATCGCCGACGCGGGTGAAGGCGGGCGTCGACGAGAACGACCTTTACGTCGGGGATAGCTGCAAGAAGCCTGCTTTCAACAACAAATTCTCCACCATCTCCATTAAGGCGTGCCCGGCCGTGATATGGATTTCTTGGACGCGGCCGGTTTCCGTCGACGGCGCCAGGAACGCCAAATCGCAGTCCTCCAGCGCCGGACCGCCATTTTGACCGAGAAAGCCCAAAGCGACGATCCCGCGCCGCCGCGCCGCCTGCAACGCGCGGACGACGTTGGGCGAACGGCCCGACGTGGTGATCCCCAGCAAAGCGTCGCCGGGCTGGCCCAGGGTGTCCACCATCCGCTCGAACAAGGCTTCGTAACTATAGTCGTTGCCGCAAGCGGTGAGCGTCGAGCTGTCCATCGCCAGCGCAATGGCCGGCAACCCCTGGCGATTGACCGACGGGCGCAGCCGCACCAGCAATTCAGCCGCCAAATGCTGAGCGTCGGCGGCGGACCCGCCGTTGCCGCAGATCATCAGCTTTCCGCCGCCGGCTAGAACCGCGGCCAGCCGTTCGGCTATCGCCGCCAGACTGTCAAGACAGTCGCCTTCCAGCACCGCTTGCTTGGCGGCCAAAGACGCCGTGAAGACGCCTCGGGCGTAAGCCGTCAGGGCGGCGCGCTCATCGGAGACGGAGACGGAAGTGGTTGAGGTCACCTTTGGCATGCTCCTGATATCGGCGTCGCGTCGCGGCTCTCGCCGGGAACGCGCTCTGGTCGCCCTTTCAATACTCCACCGGGGCGGGTCGCGCCAGCCGAACCGACGGGCCGCCGCGGGCGGGCCCCCGTCGGGGCGAATCGCCTTGAGATAATTTATAGCCATTCGGGCGGCGGTTCACTAGATTGCCGCGATCCGCCGCGACGCCCCTTTTCGCATTCAATCCAGGACAGAAGAATGACCGGCGCCTCTGACGTCACCTGCCTGATTATTTGCGCCGACCGCAACATCTTCGACCTCCTGGCGGGGATGCTGCTGTCCTTGGACGGTCGCGACCGTCGCCGTTATGCGGTGCGGTTGATCGACGTCGGCCTGACCGACGCGCAGCGCGAATGGGCGCAAGACCATTGCGATGAAATTTCGCCGCTGCGGGACGACCTGTTGACGCCGATGGAGCCGCGGCTGGCGGCGCATGTCGACAAGACCAGCCCGTTCTGGCGCGCGCAGTTCTGCCGGCCGTTTTTGCCGGAATATTTCCCTGGCCACCGTGATTACGTACACCTTGACGCCGACATGTGGGTGCAGGGCTTCGGCTTTCTGGACGCGGCGCGGGACGCCATGGCCGCCGGCGAGGTGGTGATCGCGCCGGAAATCGACGTCACCTACGCGCACCTGACCCAGGTCGCCGAAAGCGAGCGTTACGTTTCCGGCAAAGCGATTTTGTCCGAGCAGATCCTGGGGCCGACGGTCGCCAAGCAGACGGCGGCGATGCCTTATCTCAACACCGGGTTCTTCGGCATGCGCCCCGACCTGCCCCATTGGGGCCAATTCAAGGAGTGGCTGGCCCGGGTTTCGACGCGCGGTTACCACCATCTTAGCGAGCAATTGACCTTTAATATGGTGGTGTATCAATTGGGCCGGGCCCGGCTGATGCCGGCGACATGCAACTGGATGTGCAGCTTGTCCGCTCCGGTGCGCGGGGCCGACGGGGTATGGCGCGCGCCGGTCTATCCGCACACCCCGATCGACCTGATGCATCTGACCGGTTCGAACAAGATCGCCCGCTATCGTCCTTTGGGCATGCTGTATCAAGACGGCCGCTATCTGGAAGAGTTGGAGCGGCGCGGGTTGCTGGCGCAAGCTTCGTAAAGGCTGTTTTTCAAAACTTGGCTATTGGGACGCATTGGTCATGGGCTTGCGCAGTTACGAGTTCCTCGACGCCGCGCGCTTTTGTCGGCGGGTCGCTTCGCCCGGACTGCTGGATCCCGCGGCGCCGACCCGCTGGATCGCCTATCCCGCCGGCGAGACGGTCCATCCGCCCCCGCGCTATGTTTTTGACGACGATCCGCTGACGGCGCCGGGGCAGGTGTCGGCGGCGACCATCGACTTGCGCCGCCATGTCGCGCGCCATAGCGAAACCTTCATCGCCACCCTGCCGGACGCGACGGTGGAGAAGTTCACCCGCTATCCCGTTCCGTCCAATCCGTTCACCGTATTCGTCGACGACGGGGTGGCGCTGGCGGAATCGTTCCACAATCGGACCAGCGGCGAATATTTGGCCCGGTTGATGGGGGAATGCGCGCCCGTCCGCTGCGGCGATCAAGAGACGCTGGTCAAAGTCACCGAGGACGGCGCCCCCGACCTGACGGTGGACGCGCCTTGTCTGCTGCTGGCCAGCCGCTTCGTTCACCACAACTACTACCATTGGATCTTTGAAGGGCTGACCCGGTTTTGGTGCCGGGAGCATCTGGCCGATTTCGACAAGATGATCCTGGCGACGTCGTCGGCCGACTTCCGTCCGTTCCATACCGGCGTGCTGGAGCGCATGGGGTTGTCGAATCCCATTCTGCCGTTGAACCATCGGTTGACCCGGTTTCGGAAACTGTATTTCCCGTCGTTTCTCGACCCCGGCACGGTGACGGCCCGGCAAGTGGAATGGCTGCGCCGCACATTGTTCGGCGTGTTTCCCAACGCCGACCGCGGCGGCCCGCGGCGGCGAATCTATGTTTCCCGCCAGGACGCCAAGGCGCGCATCGTCTCCAACGAGACGGCGCTGATGGAGAAGCTGGCCCCCTTGGGCTTTGAGCTGATCGTTCCAGGCCGCATGTCGCTGGAGGAGCAGGTGAGCGCCTTCGCGGCGGCCGAAATCGTCGTGGCGCCTCACGGCGCGGCCAACGCCAGCATCGCCTTTTGCCGTCCGGGAACGCCGTTTGTCGAACTGGTTCCGGCGAGCAACGCTTCGGCGCTCTATTGGATGCAGGCCAATGTCGGCGGTTTGCCTTACGGCCGGGTGATCTGTCGGGAAGACCGGCCGACGGTGTCGATGGTCGCCGACGGCGACCGGGTGGCGGAAATGACGGCGCAAGCGCTGCGCGACCGCCATGGTTGAAGCTAATGGCGGCGCCGCGCCGCCGCGCCGTCTGGCTGTCGACGGCCAGGACGCCTTGCGGCGCGGGGATTTCGCGGCGGC
>CALGOL010000618.1 GCA_937960755.1 uncultured Azospirillum sp. | reverse complement strand
CCTCGTGATTTCCGGCACCGTCGCCGGCGCCCGGGAGGCCGCCTACCACGGCATGCGGCGCCGTCGCGCCGCCGGCTTGCCCCCCGCCGCATTCGACGTCCCCGCCGCTCCCCCGGCCGCAACGGCTGTCAGGGAGCGGGCTTCTATAGAGGATGCGCCGACGTCGGCGCAAAGCCTTTTCGAGAACGCCGCCGCCGATCATATGGCTGGCCGTTTCGCCGCCGCCAGGGCGGGCTACGAGCGGTTGCGCGCCTTGTTGCCGCAAGAGCACTCGTTCACCCCGCTTTATCTGTCGGGACTGTTGGAGATGGACGACGACGCCCCGGCGGCGGCGGCGGCGCGTCTGGCGCAGATTCCGATTCTGCCGACGACGGAGGCTTTCACCCGTTCGGCCCAAGCGCTGGCCGCCTTGATGCTGGGGGATGAGGATGCGGCGACGGAAGGCTTCGCCGCCTTCATGGCGCTGCGGGGCGAGGCTGTTCCGTCTTCCGCCGCTTTGCGTCAAGCGATCGGCCGCTGGCGCCGCAGCCTCGAATTCGCCGCTCGCTTCAAACATCTGAAAGGCGCCGTCGGATTGGGATTGGGAGACGGCGGATACGCCGCCGAACCCGTCGCGGCTTGTTGTCCGGCTTGCGGCGGCCAAGCGGCCAAGCGGCTGTTTTCAGTGACGGCGACGCAAGCGGCGCAGCATTTCATCCGCATCGACGTCGACCCTGAGCGCTTCGAACGGCTGCGTTTGACGCTGGAGCGCGCATGGAGCGGCAAGCCTTGCCGTTTGCTGCGGTGCGACGCTTGCGGCTTGGGGTTCGCCGACCCGTTTGTCGCCGGCGACGCGGATTTTTATGAGTTGACCTCCGCCGACGCTTTGTACCCCAGCGACAAATGGGAATTCGACGCGACTTTAACGGCGTTGCGCGCCCTGCGCCCAGCCGACCCGACGCAAGGGCTGCGGGTGCTGGAGATCGGCAGCGGCGACGGGGCGTTTTTGCGCAAATTATCCCCCGCCCTGACCCCGCCCGGCGCCGTCCATTTCGCCGAATACGTCGTCAAACACCGGTCGCGGCTGGCGCAAGAAGGCTTCATTCCCTTCGATCCGGCGGCGGTCCGCCGTCCGCCGCCCGAGTTGCTGGGCCGCTTTGACGCCGTGTGCGCTTTTCAGGTGCTAGAACACGTCGATGGCCTTGACGCTTGGGTCGACGGGCTGAGCGCGCTGCTGCGGCCGGGCGGCGGGATGTTTCTCGCCATGCCGGGCGATCCGTTCACCGCTTTCGCTGAAAACGGCGGCGCCGGGCTGGACATGCCGCCCAATCACCTTACCCGCTGGACGCCGGCGGCGTTGGCCGCGTTGGCGCGGCGGCGGGGGTTGGAGATGGCGGCTTGTTCGTTTGATAAGGACAGCGTCGCCAGCCGGCGGCGGCAGTTCTGCATGCAGCGTTTCGCTCGCGACGCGCAGATACCCGGCAGCGTCGCCCAGGCGGTCAGCCTATGCCCTGTCGATCGGCTGAGCATGCAACTGATGACGCAGTTGGCGCTGATGTACGAAATCGCCTGCCGCCGTCAATTGGACCGCCTGGAGGCCCCGCTGCTTGGCCCTTCGCTATGGGCGCACCTGACGAAGCCGGCGTGACCGCCGGCTTCGATCTTCCTTGACCGTTGGCGGATCAAGGAAGTTTCGGCGCTTGAGCGTCGCCGCCTTCGCCGGACTGACCCCAAGGGTCAGTCATTCGGCGGGGCGGCATCAATCGATTTTCAGATAAGCCGGGTCCAGCGCGCCGTGACGGAACGGTATCCAGTCCTTGTGGTCGGCGCGGTATTGCAGCCCATAGGGGTTCTTGAAAAAGATCTTGCTCAGGGGCGCGCCGCCTTCGGCGCGGGTCCGCTCCAGGTCGATCAGCGGCGACGGGGCGAAGATCTTTTCCCACAATTCGGTGTTGTCGACGTCGCGTCCGGCGTTCTTCACATAATCCCGGGCGGCGTCGCTGAGCTGCCAGGCTTCTTCGACCATCGCGTAGTAATCCACGGCGCCTTCAGACATATCCCTCTCCGATCAATGCGCTGCCGCAACTCGACTTGACTTACCCCGCCCCTGCGTTTTGCGAAAGCCAAAAAATGCGCGGGTTTCAGCGTCCGTCGTCATGCAGAAGCTCCAGCAGGTATTGGCCGTAGGCGTTTTTTTTCAGCGGCTCGGCCAAACGGGCGACGTCGTCGGCGTCAATCCAGCCGGCGCGATAGGCGATCTCCTCCGGGCAGGCGATCTGCACGCCCTGCCGGTGCTGAATGGTGCGCACGAATTCGGACGCCTCGAGCAGGGAATCATGGGTGCCGGTGTCGAACCAGCCGTAGCCTCGCCCCATCTTCTCCACTCGCAGCGCGCCGCGGCGCAGATAAGCGGCGTTGACGTCGGTGATTTCCAACTCGCCGCGCGCTGACGGACGCACCGCGGCGGCGATGTCCAGCACGTCGTTGTCATAAAAATAAAGCCCGGTCACCGCCCATTTCGATCGGGGGCGCGCGGGCTTTTCTTCGATGGAGACGGCGCGGCCGTCAGCGTCGAACTCGACCACGCCGTAACGTTCAGGGTCTCGCACGGCGTAAGCGAACACTGTGGCCCCGGCGGTCCGCTCCCCCGCCGACCGCAGCAGGCCGGTCAGGCCGTGGCCATAGAAAATGTTGTCGCCCAGGACCAAAGCGCAAGAATCATTGCCGACGAAGCCGCGGCCGATGATGAACGCCTGGGCGAGGCCGTCCGGCGACGGCTGCACGGCGTAAGACAGGCTGATTCCCCACTGCCCGCCGTCCCCCAGCACCGCCTGGAACAATTGCTGTTCGTGCGGCGTGGTGATGACCAGAATTTCCCGTATCCCCGCCAGCATCAATGCGGTGAGGGGGAAATAAATCATCGGCTTATCATAGATCGGCAGCAGTTGCTTGCTGATCGCCCGCGTCACCGGATAGAGACGGGTGCCGGAGCCGCCGGCTAAAATAACGCCTTTCATCGGTTTTTCTCCGTCAAACATCCTGGCGGCGTCGCCAGCCCTTCAAGCGCGTCGAGCGCGTCCAAGGTCCGTTCTAAGCTTTCTTCCCAAGGCGGCGTCGCCAGCCCGAACACGGCGCGCAGTCGGGCGCAGTCTAAACGGGAATTGGCGGGGCGGCGCGCCGGCGTCGGATATTCCGCCGCGCTCAAAGGGCGGAGCGCTGGTCGCCGCCCTTCCGTTCGCGCCATATGGTCGAAAATGCGCATGGCGAAGTCAAACCAAGTGGTTTCGCCGGTTCCGGCGACATGCAGCGTTCCCCATAGCCCCTGCTGGTCGGCGCCGCGGCGGTCGGCGGTGGCCGAGGCTAGGGCCAGGATGACAGATCGGAAGAGCGTCGTGTAGGGAAAGAGTGTAGATCT
>CALGOL010000617.1 GCA_937960755.1 uncultured Azospirillum sp. | reverse complement strand
GCCGACGCCGCCGACCGCGTCGGCGTGCTGCAAGAAGAACTGGGGGCGGCGCGCGCCATGGCGGCCGGCGTCGCGGCGTTACGGGCGCAACTGATCGTCAAAGCCCCGATCGACGGTCAACTGACCGATCTTGCCGACCCTTTGCGGCCCGGCCAATGGGTGCGGCCGGAAACGACGCTGGGCCGGGTGGTTTCCCCCGACCGGCGCCGGGTGGTCGCTTTCATCGCCGCCGAAGACTTGGCCCGCGCCAAGCCGGGGGCGGCGGCGCGCATGATCTTCGACGATCCGGCGGCGCCGGCGCTGGCGCTGCGCTTGGAAAGCGTCGATCCCGCCAACGCTGAAGCGCTTGACGCGCCTTACCTGTCGGCGCGCATGGGCGGACCGATTCCCACCGAACCGATCAACGGCCAATCCGGCAAAAGCGCCGCCGGGGAAGAAGGCCGGCGCAGCGCCCGCGAACGACCCACGACCGCGGTTTATCGAGCGACGTTGCAGCCGGTTGATCCCGACGACGCGGCGAACCTGCCGCCGCAAACCCTCGCCGGTCGGGTGTTCATTGACGCCGCCCCGCTCAGTCTGGCGCAACGGACGTGGCGAGCGGCGGCGGCGGTGCTGATCCGGGAAAGCGGCTTTTAGCCGACCCGGCCAACCAACTCTCCACCCTCGCCGCAGCGCCGTTTGGCGGCGTACATCTGGCGATCAGCGGCGCGCAGCAAATCAAACGCGGCGTAACCGTCAATCGGATAGCGGGCGGAGCCGATGCTGCCCGACGGATGGACCGTGCTTCCCTCCCATTCCCATGGCGCGGCGATGGCGGCGGCCAAATCGTGCTCCACCCGCCTGACGTCGGCGGCGGGGTCGACGTCGTCCAGCACGGCGACGAACTCGTCGCCGCCCATTCGCGCCAAAGTGTCGGTCTCCCGCAGCCGGGCGCGCATGCGGCACGCCACCGCCTGCAACAAGGCGTCGCCGGCGGCATGGCCGAAGCGGTCGTTAACTTCCTTGAAATCGTCCAAGTCAATCAACAGCACCACGACATGGCGGCCATTGCGGTGGGCGCGGGCCAAGGCGTGCGCCAAGCGTTCGTCCAACAGTTTGCGGTTCGCCAACCCGGTCAAGGGATCATGATAAGCCAGTTCGCGCATCGCCAGCTCCCGCGCCGCCAAGGCGGCGTTGGCGGCGCGCAGCTCTTCGGTGCGTTCGGCGACTCGCTCTTCCAATTCTTCGATCTGCCGGAGTTCTGCGGCGTGCGCGGCGTGCAGACGCAAGTAGGCTTCGTTTAGGCTTTGCTGCAAATCGCTGAGTTCGTCCGGGCGGCGGCCGCGTTGCAGGGCCAGCGGTTCAAACGGGCGCCCCGGCGCAAAGCTGCGGGCGAATGCCGCCATCTGGCGCAGCGGCCGGATTATCAGCCCGGACATCAGCCACAGCAGACAGATGGTGAAAATCGACACCTTGACCGCTTGGGTCGACAAGATGACCAGCACGCGGTCGCCGGTGCGCCGGTAGAGCTCCCGCCAATTCGGCTGCACGAACAACCGCCCCACCACCACGGCGCTACCGGTTTCCGGTCCGCCATGGCGCAGCGGATAAATCTCCACGTCGGGCGCGGCGGCGTCGATTTTCCCGATGCTGACGCTGGCGTTTTCGCTGGGGCCGTAACGGACCAGAGCCCCGGAAACCCAATGCGAGTTCACGATGCCGGCAATCTGCGCTTCAATCTGATTACGGTCGAAGTTCCACGCCGCCTGCGCGATGGCGGGCACAGCGCCGTTAGAGATGAACGACAGGTTGTCGAAAAGGTCTTCGGCGTCGCGGCGGTAATCCAGGTAAATTTGCACCGACGCGCCGGCTAGCGCGTTGACGCCGCTAATCAACAACACCCAAAATAGCAGCCGACGCGCTAACGCGCCGCCAAATCGCTGGTCTAGTTCGGTTTGCGCCACGCCGCCCCCATGTCCTAGCGGCCAAACGGCGCGACGCGCTGGAAGACTTGCTCCAACCGCTGCGCCGCGTCGGGGTCGGATAACTCCTTTTCCCGATTAATCCATGGCGGGCGCGGGCCGGCGGCGGCGACCACGGCGTCAATGCGGCGAACCACCGCCTCGCCCCAGGCGCCGCGGGTGCAGGCGATGCCGCCGGTGACATAGTCGTCGCTCCCAGCCACCGACAGATAAACCAAGTCGGCGTCAGAGGAGATGCGGCCGGTCTTGCGATACCAGCCGGGCTCCACCGGATAGGCGAAAACATAGTCTATCCAGCCGGCGTCCATCTGCAAAAACGGCGAATCGAAGCGCACGCCGATGGTCGGACGATTGCCGCTGGGCCCCGCCTCGGCCAGCGCCTTGTCGATCACCGGCGAAAAGGCGCGCTTTTCTGTCAGCGAGGTGGCCAATAGCGGGTCCGCCAGCAGCCGCGGCAGATCAACCTGCCCCTTGTCGTTCAGGTAACGGGACAGGCGATCGAATCGGTCCCGCCGCGCCACCACGGTATGCGACAGCACGAAATGCACCGGGCCGCTGAAAGCGGCGATTTTCTCCCGCTCGGCGGTGCGCAGCAACGCCGGATGGCAAACCGGCGCGCCCTGCTCCATCAGACCGACGGCGCGGGCGATGCCCGCCACCTCGTAGCGATGGCGGTACTCCGGCATGCGCTCCACCAGATAACGCAATGTAAAGTCTATAAAGCCTTCCCCCGGCAGCGACGGCCCGTCGGTGACGATAAACGGCGGAAAATCCGATAAAATCCAGGTGACCAGCGGCTTTTCGTCAACAGATTGAATGGGGGCGGTTTGCGCCGCCGCCGGATGCGTCGTCGCCAGCACGGCCGTAATCGCCAGGGCGCCGCACGCCAGCGCCTTACTCCGCAATTCCGTCAGCGTCGTCACGTTTTCCACCCTGCTAGCTGGAACGGCTAAAGTAGCACACTCTAAATCTCTACCGAAAGTATAGTTTGCATTTTATTTTCTTTCTTCCCCGCCAGAGATGCATGATTTCCCGATGGCCGCAGCATATCAAAAACCATAAAGAGAAATGGGCCTTGTTCGTAGCCCGGCAAGCCAAATTTTCACATATTTATTAGAATAAAATACATTAGGCTATACTAAGTATAATTGTTTTATTGACATCTTTTACGCATTAACGGCTTTGTCGCTTGATGCGCCGCGCCCTTACTCGCCTTGCCCTCCCTCGCCGCGTCGCCGCCGTCGTGGCGGCGGCTTTGTGGTTGTGGACGGCGATGGGCGCGCCGCAAGCGCCGATGACGCTGGGAAACGGCGACGTCGCCGGTTGGGGCGGCCAAACCGCGCTGGTGATCTGCACGGCGCACGGGCTGCAAAAGGTTCTGCTCGACGCCGACGGCGCCATCATTGACAGCGTTCCTGTCGAGGATGGCGAGT
>CALGOL010000616.1 GCA_937960755.1 uncultured Azospirillum sp. | reverse complement strand
CCACCTTGATCGAGCCGCTGTCGGGTTGCAGCAATCCCAGAATGCACTTCAGCATCACCGATTTGCCGGTGCCGGAACCGCCGATGATGACAAGGGATTCGCTGTGCGACACCGAAAGATCAACGCCGTTCAGCACATGCTTCGCCCCGAACGACTTGCGCACATGGGAAAGCTGAATCTTCGGCGTGTTGGGGGATTTGCCGCTCATGAGTGCGCCGTCACTTTCCCGAAAAGAACATGCCGGTGATGAGATAATTGAACACCAGAATAAGGATGGAGGCGGCCACCACCGCATTGGTGGTGGCGCGGCCGACGCCCTGCGCCCCGCCCTTCGAGTTGTAACCGAAGTAACAGCCCATCAGCGACACCATGAAGCCGAACACCGACGCCTTCACCAGACCGGAAACGACGTCGATGAACTCCAAAAACTGCCAAGTGTTGGTGATGTAGACCGCGGCGTTGAAGTCCAGCCGGTAGACAGCGACCAAAAAGCCGCCGAATACGCCGATGATGTCAGCGATCATCACCAGCAGCGGCAACATGGTCGCCCCGGCGATCAGCCGCGGCGCCACCAGATACTTGTAAGGATTGGTGGCGAGGGTGGACAGCGCGTCGATCTGCTCGGTCACCCGCATGGTGCCGATTTCCGCCGCCATCGCGGCGCCGATGCGCCCCGCCACCATCAAGCCGGCCAGCACCGGCCCCAACTCGCGGGTCACCGACAACACCACCACGGTGGCGATGGCGCCTTCGGCCTGAAAGCGCGAAAAGCCGGAATAGCTTTGCAGCGCCAGCACCATGCCGGTGAACAAAGCGGTCAGCCCGACCACCGGCAAGGAGTAATAGCCGATGTCGATCATCTGCCGCAGAATCTGCCGCACATAGAACGGCGGCCGCACGCAATGCGACAGCGCGCGCGAGGTGAACAGCGCCAGCGCGCCGGTCGCTTCAAGGAAAACCAGAAAGGTGCGGCCGATGGTCGCCAGAAAATTCATAGCCCGTTCCCACCCCCGAGCGGCCCGTAGGCCCGGCGATAACGCCGGCCCAGCGCGGTGAGGATTTCATAGCCGATGGTGCCGGCCCTTTCGGCCACGGCGTCCACCGGAATGTCAGGGCCGATGATCTGCGCCCAATCGCCGGGCTTCACCGCGCCCTCGGCCAAGCCGCCGACATCCACGGTGAGCAAATCCATCGACACCCGCCCCACCACCGGCGCCGCCGCGCCGTTGAAGCAAACCACGCCGCGCGCCCCGGCGGACCGCAAATATCCGTCGGCGTAACCCGCTGCGACAGTTGCGATTCTACTGGGGCCGCCGACGCGGTGGGCGGCACCGTAACCAACGGTCATGGGACTGTCAACGTTGCGCACCTGCAAGACGCGGGCGTCGACCCGCACCGTCGGCCGCATCGGATTCGGCCGGCCCGGCGTGGGGTTGACGCCGTAGAGCGCGACGCCGGGGCGCAGCAGGTCGAAAAGCCACCCAGCGCCTAAGAAAATCCCCGACGAATTGGCGAAACTAACCGGCGCCTTGGGCAACCGGGCCAGCGCGGCGGTGAAATCGGCCAGTTGCGCGGCATTCATCGGGTCTTGCGCGTCTTCGGCGCAAGCCAGATGGCTCATCCACGAGGCGACGTCGATCCCGGCCAGCAGTTCAGTCGCGTTTTCCGCCAGAACCGCCAATTCGTCGGGCCCCAGCCCCAGCCGGCGCATGCCGCTGTCGATGTGGACCGCCGCCGGCAACGACCGCCCCAATTGCGCCGCCAGCGCCCGCCACTGAGCGATTTCGCCCAAATGATTCAGCACCGGCCGAATGTCGGCCGCGACATAGGCCGCCGCCGCGCCCGGCCCCATCAACCCGCCCAGCACGTAAAGCCGGGCGTCGCTCGGCAGACTCGGGCGCAAGGCGAAGGCCTCATCGGCGACGGCGACGAAGAAATCCCGGCAGCCGTCCGCCGCCAGCGCCCCCGCCACCGCCTTCGCCCCCAGGCCGTAGCCGTCCGCCTTGACGACCGCGGCGCAGTTTCCTTTCGGCGCCAGCGCCGCCAGCCGACGCCAATTTTCCACCACCGCGGCCAAGTCGATGGTCAGCACGGCGGCGGCCGCGTCGGGAACGGCGTCGGAATGCGGAACGGCGAAAGGAAGCGCTGCGGACATCGGCGAACCCCGGACGAAAAAAGGGCCGCCCTTCATGGCGGCCCTCTGCTTATAGCGCGGGGCGGGGGGAGATTTCGCCCCCCGTCGTCGCATTGGTCCTAAACGCTGACGGTTACGCCGCCTGCTGCGAGATCTGCGGCGCGCCGCCGACCGCGCGAGTGATCGCGATGGTGCGGGGCTTCATCGCCTCCGGCACTTCGCGCACCAGCTCGATATGCAACAGACCGTTGTCGAGACCGGCGTTGGCGACCTTAATGAAATCCGCGAGCTGGAAGCGCCGTTCAAACGCCCGGCGGGCGATGCCACGGTGCAGATACTGTGCGCCGTCCTGCTCCTTGCGGGCCTTGCCGACGACGATCAGGGCGTTGGGCTGCGCGGTGATCTCCAGATCTTCCGCGGCGAAGCCGGCCACCGCCATGGTGATGCGGTAAGCGTCTTCGGAAACTTTTTCGATGTTGTACGGCGGGTAGGCCAAAGCCGCTTCGTCCACATTGAGCGCCGAATCGAGCAGGCGGCTCAGCCGGTCAAAGCCGACGGTGGAGCGGAACAACGGCGACAAATCGTAGTTGCGCATGACATATCCTCCTAGAGAGCGATACGGGATATCGGCGAAGGCCACCATTTGCGGTCAGCCTTCCCAACCTGATGTGGTTCCCGGCCCCGATCATCGGGCTCCTTGGGAACGAGCGACATGTAGGCGCCCGCCGCCCGGTCGCCAAGAGGGGGCGGCGCATTTTTTTCGCCGCCGCCCGCCGGGCTTGCCAACGCCGCCAATGAGCATAAACTTAACTTTGAGGGAGCGAGCTAATCGAGGCGCTGCGCAGGCTGACAACCGCGACGCTTTGAGGAGGAGCGCGCGATGATTGGACAGGCGGCGTTTTTCAGCGGTCCTTATGATGAAGCGATGACGCTGCTCGTCGAATCGCGCAATTACGTCGCTTACCTTAGCGAAGCCGATCAACAGCGCATGCCGCCCGGCGCCCGTTTACAGGTCAGCTTTGAATCAATGCGCCTGACCAGCCGCATGACGCAGGTCATGGCTTGGCTGCTGGCGCAAAAAGCGCTGCACGCCGGGGAAATCACCCTGTCGGAACTGGCGTCGGAACGCTTCGCGCTGGGCGGCGAAAAAATCTGCGCCAATAACGAGTCCGCGCATTGCCCAGACTTGCCGATGCGACTTCGGCGACTGCTCAACCGCAGCCATAACCTTTACGAGCGCATCGCCCGCTTGGACGCGCTGGTGCGCCAAACCGCGCAATCGCAGACGGCCCCAAAAACAAAAACCCGACCCGCTTTAGCGCCGGTCGGGTGATTGTCGTTCCATGATTTCGCCCCGCCAAGCGGCGGGGTGAACAAATCAGGACTTGCGCAAGCCGAAATTGGCGAAGCGCTTGTTGAACTTGGCGATCTGGCCGCCAGTGTCCAACAGCTTCTGCACGCCGGTCCACGCCGGGTGGGACTTGCTGTCGATGTCGAGACGCAGCGTGTCGCCGGCCTTGCCCATCGTCGAGCGGGTGGTGAACGTGGAGCCGTCGGTCATCACGACGTTGATTTCGTGATAGTCGGGATGGATGTTGGCCTTCATCGTCTTACTTCCTGAAACAAGCCGACCGCCCGGACAGGAAGCCCGCCGGGGAAGCGTCATACGCGAAACGTGAGCGTCGGCTTATAGCGAAGGCGCCCCGGCTTGGCAAGCCTGCGTTTTTGCAACAAGCCGACGTTTTTCCACGGCGCGACGCCCCCCGTGCTGGACAAAGCGGGGGCGGCGGCGTAACTCCATCCCGGTGGACGAAACGGCGCTTTGGCGCCGCGACGCTCCGCTTCCCCTCATGCTGGACGACAAGACGCGACGGTCGCAACCGCGACCGCCGAACGCCGAAGTCGCCCCTTTTCGCCTTTCCTGGGTTCTCCGCCCGATCAAGCGACAGGAGCCGGTCATGACCCGCGACGACGACGACGAACTCCGCCGCGCCCCGCAGACCGACTCCGATGCGTCGCCCGCTCCGCCGCCGCCGCGCGTCGATGAGGACGAGGATGAGGACGAACGCGCCTACGGCGTCGATCCCGAAACGGTGGACGAGGTTGAGGAGCTGCTTGAAGCGGGCCGCGTCGACGACGCCCGCGAGCTGATCGACGACCTGCACGCCGCCGACGTCGCCGATCTGATCGAGCAAATCGCCCCCGACCAGCGCGAAGCGCTGATCGACGCGCTGCGGCCCGATTTTGACGGCGAGGTGCTGTCATACCTTAACGCCGATTTGCGCGAAGAGGTTATCGACCAGTTCGAGCCGCAGGAAATCGCCGCGGCGATGGCCGACCTCGACACCGACGACGCGGTCGACGTCATCGAGGACCTGGACGAAGACCAGCGCCGCGAGGTGCTGGACGCGCTCCCGGCCGAAGCCCGCGCGCTGGTGGAGGAAAACCTCACTTACGAGGAATACACCGCCGGCCGTCTGATGCAGCGCGACTTTGTCGCCGCGCCGCAGTTCTGGGACGTCGGCCGCACCATTGATTACTTGCGCGAATCCGGCCCCGACGATCTGCCGGAGGACTTCTACGACGTGTTCATCGTCGATCCGATGCATCGGGTGGTGGGAACCGCGCCGTTGTCGCGCATCATCCGCTCCAAGCGCGACACGCCGATCATGGCGTTGGCGTCGGAAGATTTTCACACCGTCCCCGCCACCATGGACCAGGAGGAACTCGCCAACCTGTTCCGCCAATACGCCCTGGTGTCGGCGCCGGTGGTGGATTCCGCCGAACGGCTGATCGGCGTCATCACCGTGGACGACGTGGTGCGGGTTATCGACGAAGAGGCCGGAGACGACTTCCTGAAACTGGGCGGCGTCGCCGACACCAGCATTTACCGCAAAGTGATCGACACGGCGCGGATGCGCGCCATGTGGCTGGCGGTCAATCTCGTCACCGCCTTCATGGCGGCGGGGGTGATTTCGCTGTTTGAAGACGCGATTGAGAAAATCGTCGCGCTGGCGGTGCTGATGCCCATCGTCGCCTCGATGGGCGGCAACACTGGGACCCAGGCGCTGACCGTGGCGGTGCGTGCGCTGGCGACCCGCGAGCTGTCGGAATCCAACGCCCTGCGCGTGGTGGGCAAGGAAGCGGCGGTGGGGCTGGTCAACGGCGTGCTGTTCGCATCCCTGGTGGGGGTGATCGCCGCCTTATGGTTTTCGCCGGCCATCGGCGGGGTGATCGCCGCCGCCATGGTGGTGAACCTGTTCACCGCCGGCCTGTTCGGCGTGTTGATCCCGTTGGGGCTGGACCGGCTGGACATCGACCCCGCCGTCGCCAGCAGCGTGTTTTTGACCACCATCACCGACGTGGTGGGCTTCTTCGCCTTCCTTGGGCTGGCGTCGCTGTTTTTGTTATAATTTTTTTGCGGGTCGCCGTTTTTTCGCCTTGACGCCCTAATCGGATCGGGGCATAAGGGCGGCCCACGGTGGCGGTGGTAGCTCAGTTGGTAGAGCCCTCGGTTGTGGTCCGAGTGGTCGTGGGTTCGAGTCCCATCCATCGCCCCATTCTCTCCCGCCTTTCTGGCGCTGCGCCCTCGGGCGTCTCAAAGGGAGCCAGCGAGATGACGCTGCCCCCTCCTTCCCCCTTCAAACGTAATAGAACCGGCGACGCGCTGGCGTTGCTGACGGTGTCGGAGATGTACACCGCGGACTCCCTCGCCATCGGCAAGGGAACGCCGGGAATCGTCTTGATGGAAAACGCCGGCGCCGCGGTCGCCCAAGCGATTTTGGCGCGTTGGACGCCACGGCCCATCGTCGTGGCGTGCGGCCCCGGCGCCAACGGCGGCGACGGCTTC
>CALGOL010000615.1 GCA_937960755.1 uncultured Azospirillum sp. | reverse complement strand
CCATTCGGCCACGGTGCCTTGGTTCCAGACGATATCGACGGCCGGGGCTGCGGTCATGACGCGAATCGAACGCTTAGGCCGGCGGCAGCGCCGCCGTCGCCTCTTCCACCTGGGCGAAAGTAGGTCGATAGGCTGGTTCAAGCACATTTCGGGCGTATTCGACGGAAATCGCCGGCGCATAGCCCGACAAATGGGCGATCAGCCCGGTTTTCATCGCCAAGTAGTACTTACCCTCGGCGTTGTAGATGTGCTTCAGGCCGGACGCGATGGGGGCGAAGAAGCCGTAGGCGAACAACACGCCGGAGAAGGTGCCGACCAGCGCCGCGCCGATCAGCTTGCCCAGCACTTCCGGCGGCTCGGTGATCGAGCCCATGGTGTGAATCACGCCCAGCACCGCCGCGACGATGCCCAGCGCCGGCACGCCGTCGGCCATGCCTTGGATGGCGTCGGAAACGCATTGGTGCTCGTGGTGGGCGGTTTCGATGTCGGCTTCCATCAAATCCACCAATTCGTGCGGATTATCGGCGCCAAGCGACATTAATCGCAAGTAGGTGCATAAGAAGGCGATGGCGTGATGGTCGGCGTAGAACTTGGGAAACTGCTGGAACAGCGGCGAATCTTCGGGCTTTTCGATGTGCTGTTCAAGCGCCAGCAGACCCTTGGTCTTGGCGATCTTGAACACCTGATACATCATCGTCAAAAGTTCTAGGTAATCGTCCTTTTTATATTTTGGCCCCTTGATGAGATGCCCTAATTCTTTGCCGGTATGGGAGATGGTTTCTTTACTGTTGCCAATTAAGAAGGCGCCAAGCGCGGCCCCCAGAATGATGACGAATTCGAACGGTTGCCACAGCACGCCCATATGGCCGCCGGCGGCGACATAGCCGCCGAACACGCACCCGATCACGGTGACGATACCGATAATGACGAACATGCGCTCCGCTCTCCCGCCAGTCCGGCCCGGCCTCGCCCTTGGTTGGGCTCAGGCGGCGGAAAGTCTAGCCTCGACAGACCATTGCTGAAAAGCGCAAAAGGCGCCGCCGCCCGAAAGCGGCGACGCCTTTCATGCGTCGCTCAAACCAAACGTGTTATGCGATGGTCCAAACTTCGGGGACTTCCGCCAGACGACGCAGCAGGTTTTCCCGCTCCGCCTCCATTTCCGGCGGCAGGTGCTTGCCGAAGCGGTCGAACAGTTCGGCCTGATCCTCGGCCTCGTTCACCGCTTCCTGCCGATTGATGTTCATGATGGCGGTGTACTTGGCTTCCGGGAACTCCAAACCTTGCCAGTTCAGGTCCTGGTAGCGCGGCATGTAGCCGAACGGGCTTTCCACCGGGGCGGCGGCGCGGTCGCGCACGCGGTCGACGATCCACTTCAAGACGCGCATGTTGTCGCCGAAGCCCGGCCAGGCGAACTTGCCGTTTTCGTCCTTGCGGAACCAGTTGACGCGATAAATCCGCGGCAGCCGCTTCAGCTTGTTTTCCATCGTCAGCCAATGGTTCCAGTAGTCGCCCATGTTGTAGCCGCAGAACGGCAGCATGGCGAACGGGTCGCGGCGAATCGCCGCTTGCCCCACCGCCGCGGCGGTGGCTTCGGAACCCATGGTGGCGGCGAGGTAAACGCCGTGGCGCCAATCAAAGGATTCGAACACCAAGGGGAAGGTCTTCGACAGCCGGCCGCCGAAGATCAGCGCGTCGACCACCACGCCCTTGGGATCGTCAAACGCCGGGTCGATGGACGGGCATTGCGAGGCCGGGGCGGTGAAACGCGAGTTGGCGTGCGCGGCGGGACGGCCGCAACCCGGCGTCCAATCCTTGCCCTGCCAATCGATCAGGTGGGCCGGCGGCTCGTCGGTCAGCCCTTCCCACCACACGTCGCCGTCGTCGGTCAACGCGACATTGGTGAAGATGACGTTTTCCCGCAGCGTCAACAGCGCGTTGGGGTTCGACTTCATGTTGGTGCCGGGGGCGACGCCGAAGAAGCCGAATTCCGGGTTGATGGCGCGCAAGGAACCGTCCGCCTGCGGCTTCAGCCAGGCGATGTCGTCGCCGATGGTCGACACCTTCCAGCCGTCGAAGCCCTGCGGCGGCACCAGCATGGAGAAGTTGGTCTTGCCGCACGCCGACGGGAACGCCGCGGCGACGTAGGTCTTTTCGCCTTCCGGGCTTTCGACGCCCAGGATCAGCATGTGCTCGGCCAGCCAGCCCTGCTCGCGGCCCATGGTGGAGGCGATGCGCAGCGCAAAGCACTTCTTGCCCAACAGCGCGTTGCCGCCGTAGCCCGAGCCGAAGGAGACGATCTTATGCTCTTCGGGGAAGTGGACGATGTACTTGTGCTCGGCGTTGCACGGCCAAGCGACGTCCTTCTGGCCCGGCGCCAGCGGCGCGCCCACCGAATGCAGGCACGGCACGAAATCGCCGTCGCCCAGAACGTCCAGCACGGCCTTGCCCATGCGGGTCATGATGCGCATGGAAACGGCGACATAGGGGCTGTCGGAGAGCTGCACGCCGATGTGGGCGATGTCGGAGCCGAGCGGGCCCATGGAGAACGGGACGACGTAAAGCGTGCGGCCCTGCATGCAACCTTCGAACAGGTCGTCCAGCTTGGCCTTCATTTCCGCCGGGTCGATCCAGTTGTTGGTCGGGCCGGCGTCTTCGCGCTTGGCGGAGCAAATATAAGTGCGGTCTTCAACGCGGGCCACGTCGCCGGCGTCGGAGCGGCAGAGATAGGAGTTGGGCCGCTTTTCCGGGTTGAGGCGGATGAAAGTACCCTGATCGACCATTTCCTGACACAGGCGGTCGTATTCTTCTTGGCTGCCGTCGCACCAGTACACACGGTCCGGGCGGCATTTCAGCGCGATTTCTTCAACCCACGCCAGGAGTTTCGCATTACGGGTGTGGCTCAATCCAGTCATCCTCGCCTCTGATCCTTAATTCCGCGGCGGTCCCAATGCGGCGTCCCTGTCGCAAGGAAACCCGCCGGAGCGCATGTGTCCGACGGACAAACGCGATTTCGCCGCGCGGACGAACCGCCCGGCGTTCGCTCGTTTTCGACCAACCGTTGCTCGCCAAGCCCTCGTTCGGGGCGACTACCCATGGGGAAACGTCCCTTCCCACTCGCTGCAGCAACTGCGTGTCGCCGTCGGCCTTGCGGCGGGGCGGCGACGGCCGGCGCGCCGTCTCTCGCGCCGGACTGTCGTTTGACACGCGCGTCATCGCGCAACCCGCGCTCATATTCAATAGTATTTTGCGCCCCCGCGTCGATTTAGCCGCCAACGCCCAAAAGCGCCGACAATGGTCATACCGGCGAAACCTGAAAATTAGAGTTAATATAATGATCTTTTGTCCATCACGGCTTTATCCTAAGCTTCTTGCGTCAATCATGGCGAATATTGCGGCGCAGCGTCGTTTCACGCCAACAACGCCGCCCGGTCCAGCCAACGGGCGCGACCGAATCCGGCGATCAAATGGGCGCGTTCCACGTCTAGCCGGTAAAGTCTAAAATCGCCGAGTTCTCCAAGGCGGCGGGCGCTGGGATGGCGAAGGAAAAAGCGTTCGCGCAGGCCCGCGTCGTCGTCCGCCGCCACCCGCCCCGCCAGCGTCAGGCGTTCCGCCGATAACGGCCCATCGGCGCGGGAATCGGCGTCCTTGGCTTGAATCATCAAGCTGGCGCGCGGATCGGCAAGGAAATTGCGGGTGTGCTCCGCCAACCCCGACAGGAACATCAACGGCGCCAAAGCGTCGTCCCACGCCAGCAACACGAACGAGGCGTAAGGCCAGCCGTCCTGGTCGCGCCCTTTGCCGCCGCAAAGCGCGGTGGCGAGCGCGCCGCGGTCGCTGTCGGCCATCAGGCGGCGGGCGGCGGCGATCGCGTCCTGCTTGTCTTGCGACATCATTTGACCTTTGATCCCTTTTTAAAAAAATTTGACCGGGCGGATCGCCCTAATGACGACACGCCCTAATAACGACATATTGACCGGGCGCTATAGGGTGGTGAAAGTGTTTTTCCCCGTTAACGCGACATCGCGAGAGCCGAGACGCACATGCCCGGAACCCTCCATCAGCCTTCCATCGCGCTGATCGACGACGACCGCAATATTCTGACCTCCATCGCCATGGCGCTGGAGGCCGAAGGCTTTCAGGTGCGCGCCTATTCCGACGGCGCCGCCGCCCTGGCCGGCATCACGCAAAAGCCGGTGGATCTGGCGGTGCTGGACATCAAAATGCCGCGGATGGACGGGTTCGAGGTGCTGCAACGGCTGCGCAAGACCTCGAAACTGCCGGTGATCTTTCTGACGTCCAAGGATGAGGAATCGGATGAAGTGACCGGCCTGCGGCTGGGGGCCGACGACTACATCACCAAGCCGTTTTCGCAACGCCTGCTGATTGAGCGCATCCGCGCCCTGCTGCGCCGCGACGCGCTGGCGCGGGGCGATGAAAACGACCCGACCCAAGTGCTGCTGCGCGGCGATTTGCGGCTGGATGGCGCGCGGCACGCCTGCATGTGGAAAAACCAGGACGTCGAACTAACGGTGACCGAGTTTCTTTTGCTGCGCGCGCTGGCGCAGCGGCCGGGACACGTCAAAAGCCGGGATCAGTTGATCGACGCCGCCTATGGCGAGCGGATTTACGTCGACGACCGCACCATCGACAGCCATGTGAAGCGCATCCGCAAGAAATTCCGCGCGGTGGATGGCGACTTCGCCCATATCGAAACTCTCTACGGCGTCGGCTACCGCTATCGCGAAAGCTGAGCCGGTGGCCTTCGTCCCGGATATGCGCGACAAAATCCGCTGGCGGCCGCGCTGGAGCGCGCCGTCGAAGCTGACGTTGCGCATTCTCGCCATCAACATGTTCGCGCTGGCGACGCTGGCCGGCGGCTTCCTTTATATGGGCCGCTACCAAGATCGGCTGGCGGCGGCGGAACTGGACGCGCTGACCCAGCAGGCGCGCATCTTCGCCTCCGCGCTGGCGGAAGGCGCGCTGACCCGCCCTCCC
>CALGOL010000614.1 GCA_937960755.1 uncultured Azospirillum sp. | reverse complement strand
GCGACCACCGAGATCTACACTCTTTCCCTACACGACGCTCTTCCGATCTTGAAACGGTGGAGCCCTACGCCTTCTCGTCCGATCCGGCGGTGATCGCCATGCTGTGGGGGGTGCGCAAGGGCATGCTCCCCTTGGTGGGCGGCATGCGCCGCACCGGCTCCACCGTCATTATCGAAGACGTCGGCTTTCCGGTGGAGCGGCTGGCGGAGGCCACCCTTGACCTCACCGCGCTGTTCGTCAAGCACGGCTATGACGAAGCGATCATCTTCGGCCACGCCTTTGACGGCAATCTGCACTTCGTCATTACGCCCGACTTTTCCAACGACGATGAACTGGCGCGCTATCGCGACTTCATGGACGAATGCTGCCGGCTGGTGGTGGAGAAGTACGACGGCGCCTTGAAAGCCGAGCACGGCACCGGCCGCAACATGGCCCCCTTTGTCGAACTGGAGTGGGGCCGCGACGCCATGGAGCTGATGCGGGCGCTCAAGCGGCTGTTCGATCCGCAAAACCTGCTCAACCCCGGCGTCGTCATCAACGACGACCCGGAAATCCACCTCAAGAACATCAAGCCGTTGCCGGCCGCTGATCCGCTGGTCGACGCCTGCATGGAATGCGGCTTTTGCGAGCCGAAATGCCCCTCCGCCGGCCTCACCCTGTCGCCGCGCCAGCGCATTGTCGGCTGGCGGGAAATCGCCCGGCTGGGCGACGACCCGGCGTCCGCCGATTTGCGCGCCGATTTGCGCAAGGTCTATGATTATCAGGGCGTCGACACCTGCGCCGCCTGCGGCTTGTGCGCCACCGCCTGCCCGATGGGCATTGAAACCGGGCGGCTGACCAAGAAGCTGCGCGGCCAGCGCCGCGGGCCGGCCGCCCGCGCTTTCGGGCAAAAGCTCGCCAACAACTACTCCGCCGTCACCGCCGCCATGCGGGTCGGGCTGTCGGCGGCGGGAACCTTGGCGCGGCTGACCGGCGACAAGCCGTTTTCCGCCATCGCCGATCTGGCGCGCAAAGCCACCGGCGACGCGACGCCGCGCTGGATTGCCACCATGCCGATGGGGGCCTCGCCGGTCCCGTCGATCAAGACCGATAAGCCGGCCGACTTCGTCTATTTCCCCAGTTGCGCCACCCGCGCCATGGGGCCGCAGCGCGGCGCGATGGATAACGCGGCGCTGCCGGAGGTGCTGCAACGCTTGGCGTCCAAGGCCGGCTTGGTGGCGCTGGTTCCCCAAGGATTGGACGCCCATTGCTGCGGCATGCCGTTTGAAAGCAAGGGCTTGCTTGACGTCGCCGACGGCATGGCCGGCAAGCTGGAAAGCGTGCTGGCGGCGGCGTCGCGCGACGGCGAACTGCCGGTGGTGTTCGACACCAGCCCTTGCGCCTTCCGCATGCAGGGCTTTTTGAAGGGTCGGCTGAAGGTGCTGGACCTGACTGAGTTCCTGCATGATGTGGTCTTGCCGCGGCTCGACCTCGCCAAGCGGCCGGGACCAGTGATGCTGCACGCCACTTGCAGCACCCGCAAAATGGGGCTGGACGGCAAGCTGCTGGCGCTGGCGCGGGCCTGCGCCGAGCAAGTGGTGGTCCCTGACGGGGTGGGCTGCTGCGGCTTCGCCGGCGACAAGGGCTTCATGACGCCCGAACTCAATCAACACGCCCTGCGCCACCTGAAGCCGGCTGTGCCGCATAATTGCAGCGAGGGCTATTCCACCAGCCGCACGTGTGAGATCGGTTTGTCCGACGCCGCCGGGCTGGAGTACCGCTCCATCGCCTATCTGCTTGATCTGGCGAGCGAAGCCAGAGCGGGTTGAGGCTTGAGAAAGCCCTCCCCCCCCTGGGGAGAGGGTTGGGTGAGGGGGGAACGTCGCCATTTTTGAGCCTGGCGGCGGAACCCGCCCCCTCACCCGGAGGCTTGCGCCTCCACCCTCTCCCCAGGGGGGCGAGGGTTCTAATGAAAAACAATCCCCCCTTTCTTCCTGCCAGCCGGTGAGCGCCTAATGACACACGCCATTCGCCCCCTGACGAAGCTTCTGGTCGCCAATCGCGGCGAAATCGCCATTCGGGTGTTTCGCGCCGCCACTGAACTGGGCTTGCGCACCGTCGCGATTTATTCCGACGAAGACCGCTTCGCGCTGCACCGCTTCAAGGCAGACGAAAGCTACCTCATCGGCCACGGCAGGGGGCCGATCGACGCCTATCTGTCGATTGAGGAAATCGTCGCCGTCGCCAAGGCCGCTGGCGTCGACGCCATCCACCCCGGCTATGGCTTCTTGTCGGAAAACCCCGACTTCGCCGACGCGGTGCGCGCCGCCGGCATGGTGTTCGTCGGCCCGTCCTCCGACGCCATGCGTTTGTTGGGCAACAAGGTTTCGGCGCACAAGCTGGCGCGCGAAGCCGGCGCCCCCACCATGCCGGCCACCGGCCCCTTGCCCGCCGATTTCGCCGACTGCGCCAGACAGGCCGCGGCGGTGGGCTATCCGTTGATGCTGAAGGCCAGTTGGGGCGGCGGCGGCCGCGGCATGCGGGTGATCGAGGACGAGGCCGGGCTGGCGGAACTTCTCCCCGTCGCCCGGCGCGAGGCCAAGGCGGCGTTCGGCAATGACGAGGTTTATCTGGAAAAGCTGATCCGCCGCGCCCGCCACGTCGAAGTGCAGGTGCTGGGGGATATGCACGGCAATCTAGTGCATCTGTTCGAGCGCGACTGCACGGTGCAGCGCCGCAACCAGAAAGTCGTCGAGCGGGCGCCCGCCCCTTACATGAACGACGAGTCCCGCCAGTCGTTGACCGATGGGGCCTTGGCGCTGTGCCGCGCCGCCGGCTATTACAACGCCGGCACCGTCGAGTTCCTGATGGACGCCGACACCGACAAGGTCTACTTCATCGAGGTCAATCCGCGGGTTCAGGTTGAACATACGGTGTCGGAAGTCGTCACCGGCATTGACATCGTCAAGGCGCAAATCCGCATCGCCGCCGGGGCGCGCATCGGCGATTTGTCGCCGCAAGGCTCGGGCGTGCCCCATCAAGCCGACATCAAGCTGTCGGGCTGCGCCATCCAGGCCCGCGTCACCACCGAAGACCCCAACAACAACTTCATCCCCGATTACGGCCGCATCACCGCCTATCGCGGGGCCAACGGCTTCGGCGTGCGGCTGGACGGCGGCACGGCGTTTTCCGGCGCGCTCATCACCCGCCACTACGACAGCCTGCTGGAAAAGGTCACGGTTTGGGCGCCGACGACGGGTGAGGCGATTTCCCGCATGGACCGGGCGTTGCGGGAATTCCGCATTCGCGGCGTCGCCACCAATCTGACCTTCCTGGAAGCGGTGATCGGCCACGCCAAATTCGCCGACGCCAGCTACACCACCCGCTTCATTGACGAAACGCCGGAACTGTTCGCCCAGACGCCGCGGCGCGACCGCGCCACCCGTCTCTTGCGCTTCATTGGCGAAACCATGGTCAACGGCAATCCCGACGTCGCCGGGCTGGCGCGGCCGGCCCACCTCGCCGACCCGGTCCCGCCCAAGGTGGACTTGAACCAAGCGCCGCCGCCGGGAAGCAAGCAGAAGCTGGACGAGTTGGGGCCGCAAGCCTTCGCCCAATGGATGAAGGCGCAAAAACAGGTCCTCATCACCGACACCACGATGCGCGACGCCCATCAGTCGCTGTTCGCCACCCGCATGCGCACCCACGACCTGCTGGCGGCGGCCCCGGCTTACGCCCGGCTGCTGCCGCAACTGTTGTCGGTCGAGTGCTGGGGCGGCGCCACCTTCGACGTCGCCATGCGCTTCCTTAATGAGGACCCGTGGGCGCGGCTGGCGGCGCTGCGTCAGGCCATGCCCAACCTGCTGCTGCAAATGCTGCTGCGCTCGGCCAACGCGGTGGGCTACGCCAATTATCCTGACAATGCGGTGCGCCAGTTCATCAACCGCGCCGCGGCCGGCGGCGTCGACCTGTTCCGCGTCTTCGACTGCCTGAACAACGTCGAAACCATGGAATTCGCCATCGACGCGGTTGCGAGCACGGGCATGCTGTGCGAAGCCGCCTTGTGCTACACCGGCGACCTGCATGACCCCGACCGCTCGAAGTACTCGTTGAAGTACTATGTCGATCTCGCCAAGGCCTACGAGAAGGCGGGGGCGCATATCCTCGGCATTAAGGACATGGCCGGCCTGGTCAAGCCGCGCGCCGCGTCCGCTCTGGTGCGGGCGCTGAAAGAGGAGGTCGGCCTGCCGATCCACTTCCACACTCACGACACCTCCGGCCTGTCGGCGGCGTCGGTGCTGGCGGCGGTGGACGCCGGCGTCGACGCGGTGGATGCGGCGATGGATTCGATGAGCGGGCTGACCTCGCAGCCGCCGCTGGGCTCGATCATCGCCGCGCTGCGTCACGGCCCGCGCGATCCCGGTTTGGACCAAAAGGCGGTCAACCGGTTGTCGCGCTATTGGGAGGAGACGCGGCGGCTCTACGCCCCGTTCGAATCCGACATTCGCTCCGGCACGGCGGAGGTGTATTTGCACGAAATGCCGGGCGGCCAATACACCAATTTGCGCCAGCAAGCCCGCTCGCTGGGCATTGAAAGCCACTGGGATCAGGTGTGCGAGGCCTACGCCGCGGTCAACATGATGTTCGGCGACATCGTCAAGGTGACGCCGACTTCCAAGGTCGTCGGCGACATGGCGTTGATGATGGTGACCTCGGGACTCACTTCGGCGGATGTGCTGGACCCGAACAAGGAAATCGCCTTCCCGGATTCGGTGGTGCAGTTGTTCAAGGGCGAGTTGGGCTTCCCGCCCGGCGGCTTCCCCGAAGCGCTATCGCGCAAGGTGCTGAAGGGCGCTGCGCCGTTGCGGGGCCGCGCCGGCGCGGCGATGGCGCCCGCCGACTTGGACAAGGAAAAAGCGACCGTCGAGGCGAAGATCGGGCGGGAGATCAGCGACGACGAATTGGCGTCGTACCTGATGTATCCCAAGGTCTTCACCGAATACGCGCTGTTTGAAAAGGCCTATGGCGACGTGTCGGTGTTGCCGACGCCGGTGTTTTATTGGGGGCTGGCGCCGGGTCAGGAAATCGCTATCGAAGTTGAGCGCGGCAAGAACTTGGTTTTGCGGGTGCTGGCGGTGGCCGAGCCGGACGAGCAGGGCGAGCGCAAAATCTTCTTTGAACTCAACGGTCAGCCGCGCACCGTGCGCATTAAAGACAAGTCGGTGGCTCCGGCCCGCCCGCCCCAACCCAAGGCCGACCCGCAAGACCCCACCCATGTCGCCGCGCCGATGCCGGGGCTGGTTGCCAACGTCGCGGTCAAGGTGGGGCAGGCGGTGCAAGCCGGCGACCTGCTGCTGACCCTGGAGGCGATGAAGATGGAAACCGCGGTGCGGGCGGAGCGCGCCGGAACGGTGACGGCGCTGCATGTTGAGGCTGGCCGGCAGGTGGACGCCAAGGACCTGCTGGCGGTGGTGGTCTAACCGCCGCGGTATGGTCGGTTAGGGTCGTCAGCCGAGGACATGGGCGTTGTCCCACCCCGGCTGCCGGTCCTCGACCTGCGCCCAATGGCGCAAGGGCTGGTCGCGCTTGACGAGCACTTCGATCCAGCGCGGCACCAGTTCGTTATTGAAGTCGTCCAACACCGTCAGCGCCAGCGCTTCCACGCCGGCGCCGGCGTCGAGAGCGGCGAAGTAGCTGGCGGCTGATTCCGGCGTGGCTATCACCCGGTCGGGGACGTAGCGCACAGCAACCGCGGCGTCGCCGACCATGCCTTCCAGCCCCACCAAATAGTCATGGCGCGGGTCGGGGGAGGGGGCGGCGGCCAGCAACTCCCGCAGTTTGACCGGGGCGCTCAAGCGCTCACCCCCGGCGCCGAAGAACCGGCGCGGGCGAGGTTGACCCAGCCGCGCACGTCGGCCTTGAAGGTCAGCCCGCCCGCGTAGCCCACGGCGGCCAGACTGTCGGCGAATATCGTCCGCAGCTCGTCGCGCAGTTCCGCCGGCAACGCGGTCCGGCTGCGCAAGATCATGTCGAACTGCGGCGGCTTCACCATGCCGTCTAACTGCAACGGCCCCAGCCGGCTCAACTCCACGTCCAAAACGAAGCGGGTGGCCTTTGGCGCGCCGGGCTTATCTTCGGGCTTTTCCGGGTCGGGCAGGGGGTGGAAGTAGAGATGTAGCGGATTAATCCCGCTTTGGTCGTAGATCGGCAGGGTGACGCCGCGCCAGTCTTCCGGCAGCTTTTCCGAGGTCTGCTTATCAACATTACGGAATTCCTGCTCCAGCGCCGCCAGCACGCTTTCCTTGCCGGCGCGTTGCAGGCCGCGAGCGGCGTCGCCCCCCAGCCAGCCGCGGGCGTCGCCGCCGCGCATGGCGGAGATCAGGAAGGTCAGTGCGGCCCCCAGCTTGCGGTTAGGTTGCGGCATCGCCGCCGCCAAGAATTGCTGCACCAAGGCGGGGTCGAGGTCGCGTAAAGCCGCCAGCGCCGCTTTCAACGCCGGCCAATCGCGCCCTTGCAGGAAATCCGGCAGGCCGCCGGGGGCGGGCGCCGCCTTTTCCAGGGCCAGCGCCGCCGGATCCAGCCATTGCAGCGTCAAACGACTGCCGGGCGGCGGACGCAAATCGGTGTTAAGCGCCAGCATGCCGTCTTTCACCGCCAAAATCGGCTTGCCCTGCGGCGTCAGCCCGGCGACCTCCCCCTCCAT